>JBFFND010000206.1:0-4974 GCA_041563375.1 Gammaproteobacteria bacterium
CAAAGACGAAGTCATCAAAATGATTGATGCGATTGGTATGCGCGGTATAGATGTCGGTCCTCTGGCAAATGCTATTGTTGCTGAAGCCCTGACTGCCATGCTGGGTGAGCAGATGTTTCATCTGGCAGGCAGATGTGCGCCGCTGCTTGAGGACAAACAGGGGCTGCAAGCTGTGCTGTTCGAGGCGCTACCGAAATTTTCCTATTGTAAACACCTGTATGTGCTGGATGCCAATGGTGTGCAGCTTACCGACAATATTACCGCAAGTGGTGAGGATGACGCGCATTTTGGTCGTGATCGTATGGATCGGCCGTATATGGAAGGTATTATCGGTAGCACAGATTTTAAATTATCTGATGCCTATATCAGTCGAAATAAGAAACGGCCTTCGCTTACAGCGATTCAGGTTATCCGCGATCAGCAGGGTAAACGAGTGGGGTTTCTCGGTGCTGATTTCGACCTGCGCGAACTGCCTGGTATCAAAGAACGATATCGCGAGCCGGATAACTGGCGTCAGGTAAAAGGTGACCCGGCGATACGCAGTGTGGTGTTTAATCAGCAGCGTGCAGAAAGCCAGATGGATAAACACCTTGATGAAGTGATACCGATTATGTCGGAGCTGATTACTGAACACGGTGTGTTTCATGGCAAGCTGCATTTTTCCAGCAGCCGTGCCACCGTCTGGATGGTGGATGATCCGTTCAGTTACCGTATCCTGAGTTTCGACGAGATTATTGATCCGGATATCTGTCTGGCTTATCCGCGTTATCCTTACCATGAACGGGCGATCGTACCCGAAAACAAGGTGATGCCGGTGTTTGAACTGTTTCGAGAGCTCCGTTTTGCCGATGAAAACATCTACCTGCGCGCCGGTTCATTGAATGTAATTAACGGCATGGTGGGTCTCAACTTTTCCTGCGACGGCTCGCATTATATGCGTTTTGATGAGTTTCTTAACAAGAGTATCGACTTCTGGTTTGGTAGTTTTTCCAGGTAAGCTGCGTTTCTGTAAGTATCAGCTTTAATGCCATATTACATGGTCGCCTTTACGAAATATTGGTTTGTGTCTTTTCGCCTTTCTGGCGACTTACTTCTTTAGCAACAGCGCCAAAGAAGTAAGCAAGAAAGCGCCGCCCCAGCACACAAGCTTTTATTTTTAAAACAGCAAAAATAAAAGTGCCTTCTTCACTCCCAATTTTTGTGGCTGCTGCGGAACTCACGAATCAAAAACAGCATGATTCGCTCAGACATCCTCGCAGAAAGCCTCCACAAAAATCACTCGCTCATCAGCTTGTGCGAAGGGGAAACAGCTTCGTCCCCAACGGTCAAATTACTTTTTAAACGGTGGGCTTGCGACAAACTTCCCTGTCACTTGCCGAAAATGCTTTCTGCATAGGGGCAAAATCACAGGACGTGATTTTGAGTGATGATGTGCCTGGACGGCACTCCAGCACGACCCGGCAACGAAGTTAATACCATCAATAAACCAATCGAAAATCAAGAGTCTTCTCATAGCATTTTCGGGAACCCGCGCTTTTGGCGGGCAAGTGACCGGGAACGGCATTCTTTTGCTTACTTTTCTGTTGCTGAAGACAGAAAAGTGAGTCGCCAGAAAGGCGAAACAGCACAGTTAAGAATATTGTGAAGGGAAATTAAGATCAAAACATTGGAAAAATATCTGTTTAATATGTCCATGTAAAACGGCACATAGTAGAACCAATATCTAATTCAAATTAAATGGTAATAAAGCCTCAAGCATTCACATAAATCAGTTTTCTGCGTACCAGCATTTTTTCAATTTCCACCGCAAACAACACCAGCGACGACAATGCAAAACACACCACTAAATCAAACAGCGGCAGCGGTTGGGTGTAGAAAATCTCATTCAGCGCCGGCAGATAAATCACCATCAGTTGCAGCACAACAGTTAATAGCACCGCGCCCAGCATGGGCAGGTTACTGAACAGGCCCAGGGTAAAGATAGATACACTATCACTGCGTACTGCCAGTGAATGAAACAGTTGTGACAGGGTCAGCACGCTGAATACGATGGTCTGCCAGTAATCGACTTCTCTGGCCAGCGCCCAGGCCAGTGAGGCAATCGATATGCCACCGACAAAAAATCCCACCCAGAGTATATGTTGCCACATGCCGTGCGCAAAGATGCTTTCATCGGGTGCGCGTGGCGCACGTTGCATGATATTGCGCTCCGCCGGTTCAGCACTGAAAGCCAGCCCGGGCAGGCCATCGGTGACCAGGTTAATCCATAGAATATGAATCGGCAGCAGGGGAATGGGCAGGCCCATAAACGGTGCCAGAAACAGTGTCCAGATTTCACCGGAATTGGAACTCATGGTGTCTTTGATGAATTTGCGAATATTATCGAAGATACGACGACCGAAGCGGATGCTTTCGACGATGGTGCTGAAGTTGTCGTCCAGCAACACCATATCCGCTGCCTCACGCGCCACGTCGGTGCCTTTCATGCCCATGGCCACACCGATATTGGCACGCTTTAGCGCCGGCGCATCGTTAACCCCGTCACCGGTCATGGCGACAAATTCGCCATTGGCCTGCAGCGCTTTAACAATGCGCACTTTCTGTTGCGGATTTACCCGTGCATACACGCGAATTTTCTCAACTTTGCGAGCAAATTTCTTATCGGATAATTTTTGCAGTTCATCACCGCTGATCAGCTCCCGCAGGTGCTGGCTGATACCCAGCCGTCTGGCGATGGCCATTGCGGTGCCGGGATGATCACCGGTTATCATCACCGGCGTAATGCCTGCACTGATACAGTCTTTAACCGCCTGTGTCGCTTCCTCTCTGGGTGGATCCATCAGTGCCACCAGGCCGAGAAATTGCAGTTTACTTTCAATGCTGGCGGCATCCAGAGGCTCCGCTGGTTGCTCGCTGAATATTCGCTGTGCCAGCGCCATCACGCGGTAACCCTGATGCGCGAGTTTTTCGGCTTCTGCCAGAACCGCTTCGGATGTTTCATCTGTCTGCTGACCACACAGTGGCAACACCGTCTCCGGTGCGCCTTTGATATAGGCGACGACTGTATCCGTTGCCTGATGCAGGGTGGTCATGCGTTTGCGTTCACTATCAAATGCAATCACACCGATACGTGGGTAGCTTTTTTGCAATACCTGTTTATCAAAACCAGCGGCACTGGCCGCTTCATAGAGGGCCAGCTCGGTGGCTTCGCCCGCAGCCTTGCCGTCGTTCTGCCCGACATCGTTATTCAGCGCCATGGCCTGACAGAGTTGCCGGGTTACATCTGCGGATTTTGTCTGCTTGAGTGCAGTTGCAAGCTCATTATATTGTTTGCCAGCCAGGTAGAATTTTTCCGCTGACATGTGATTCAGGGTCAGGGTGCCGGTTTTATCCGAGCAGATATAGGTCACCGAGCCCAGGGTTTCCACGGCCGGCAAATTGCGCACCAGTGCATGTTGCACAATCAGTTTGCGCGCGCCAAATGCCAGGGACAGGGTCACCACCGCGGGCAGGGCTTCGGGAATGGCGGCCACCGCCAGGCTTACTGCGGTGAGAAACATCAGCAGGTAGGGCTGGCCCTGTAATACCCCGGCAATAAACACCAGCGCACAGATCGCCAGCACGGCAATCGCCAGGTAACGACCAAAATGTGTAAGACGCTTTTGCAATGGGGTTTTAACCGATTTGGCGCCCTGTAGCAGTTCGGCAATCTGCCCGATCTCGGTGTTCATGCCGGTGGCCACCACCACCGCCTTGCCGCGTCCTTTGGTGAGCAGGCTGCTTTTGTACAGCATATTCAGTCGATCACCCAGTGACAGCTGTGTATCATCCAGCTGATCCGGGTCTTTGCTCACGCCATGTGATTCGCCGGTGAGTGAGGACTCATCCACCTGCAGCTCTTCACTTTCCAGCAGGCGCATATCGGCAGGCACCAGATCGCCGGCCTCCAGCAGCACGATATCGCCGCTGACCAGCTCACTGGCGGGAATGGTCTGTAGCTGTCCATCGCGCATTACCCGTGCATCCGGCGCCGACATCTGACGCAGCGCGGCCACCGCGCGTTCTGCACGAAATTCCTGCACTGTACCCATAATGGCATTCAGTAACACAATCACCAGAATCGCGATGGTGTCCTGTGGTTCGCCGATAAAGCCGGAAATGGCCGCCGCCACTAATAGCACCAGAATCATAAAATCCCTGAACTGGTCCAGCAGCATCGCCAGTAGCGAACGCTTGCGGGAGGCTTCAATCACATTTTCGCCCTGTTGCTGCCGCCGCAGTTCGACCTGTTCACTGCTCAGACCCTCAGTCGAGGCTTCAAGCTGACTCAGCAGTTGTTCAAGGGATTGGGTATGCCATACGGTTCGTTGATCACGTTGCGTGTTGTTAGCCATCTTAGCCACCGGCAATCAGGTAGATCAGCAGCATGGTGAACAGCGCAACCAGTAGTGTCTGCAGACCGCTGCGTAACCAGAAAATATCCGCAATGCGACCAAGAAAAACCCCGAGCAGAAAAATCAGGCACAGCGCAATGATGATCGCCAGTAACAGCGGGGGCATAAACAGGGGCAGGCCGAGCTGTGCCATAACAACCGGGCTGATAATCAGCAATGATATAAATAAGGGTGCGGCACCATTGATAAATGCGGTAATCACCGGCACCCATTTTGCAGCCTGGCTATGCGCACTTTGTTGCAGGTCGCTTAACATCGCGCTCTGTAATTTGCTCAGTGCATGGCGGCTCTCGGCTCGTTCACTGACATAAGCACTGCTCACGCCGCTCACGCCGAGGGCGATTGCCGCGCCCAGGCAGGCGGTAATCACCACCGACAGATTGGTCGTTTCGCTGACGATAAACCCCATCAGTAAACCCAGCATGGTGAGAGCGCCGTCAAAGCCATTGACCACAAAATAGCGCCGCAGTATGCCCTGGGTGCGGGTGATATTGATCAGGAAACGAATTTGCCGGAATGG
>JBFFND010000207.1:0-4967 GCA_041563375.1 Gammaproteobacteria bacterium
AGACCAGCCGGCATAGGGATCTTTTACCAGGTCGCCGCTGCAGCCGATAAGAAACACAGATAGAATAGCGATATAGAGTAGTTGCATCATACAGTCCGGTACAGGCGTGATGTCACGCAGAAAGTTAAGCATAGATTATACAAGAGAAGCCCTTTATGTCCGATGATATTTCTCAAGCAACCGAGCATCAGGTAATTCGCCAGAATATACCCATTGAATATGCCGCACAAAGATTGGACTCGGTTCTGGTGAAAATGTTCCCGGATTATTCGCGCAGTCGCCTGCAGCAGTGGATCAAGGCGGGCAAGGTGCTGCTGGACGGGCAGGTGCCGCGCCCCAGGGACAAGGTGATCGGTGAAGAGATGCTGGAGCTGCATATCGAGCCGGAAATCTGTGTGGACGAGGTGCAGGCGGAGGATATTCCGCTGGATATTGTCTATGAGGATGCGGATATTCTGGTGATCAATAAACCGGTGGGCCTGGTGGTGCATCCGGCCGCAGGGCATAGCGGTGGCACCCTGCAAAATGCCCTGTTGCACTACGATCCGCGGCTGGAGAGTGTGCCCCGTTCCGGCATTGTGCACCGACTGGATAAGGATACTTCCGGCCTGCTGGTGGTGGCGCGAAATCTCAAGGCGCATAAATCCCTGGTAGCACAGTTACAGGCGCGTACCGTGAAGCGGGAGTATCAGGCAGTGGTGGTGGGTGTGCTGACCTCCGGCAATACCATTGATATGCCCATGGGACGACACGGACGCGACCGCAAGAAAATGGCGATCAAGCCCGAGGGCAAGGCGGCGATTACGCATTTCCGGGTGCTGGAACGTTTTCGTGGGCACACACTGATCCAGGTTAATCTGGAAACCGGGCGCACCCACCAGATTCGCGTGCACATGGCCTATGTACGCCACCCGCTGGTCGGCGACCAGACCTACGGTGGCCGCCTGCAACTGCCAGCCGGTTGCAGCGATGAGCTCAAGCAGATGCTGCGCAGCTTTAACCGGCAGGCGCTGCATGCGAAAAAACTGGGGCTGATACATCCCTCCACTGGCAAGTCGATGGAGTGGCGAAGCCCCCTGCCGGAAGATATGCGGGACCTGCTGGATGTGCTGCAGGCGGATATTACGCGTCCGTCCGCGGAGGATGCGGCTGACGATGATTATTCCTTCGATGATTTTCTTGCCGAGTTCGGTGATGAATTTACCCATAAGCCCTGATTCCATACCAACCTATGCCATCAGTAATGCCCGAAAAAATCGTTAAGCGGGATGGCCTGCAACTGCTGCAGCCGGACTGGCCTGCGCCTGCCAATGTGCATGCCTGGAGTACCAGCCGTATGCAGGGGGTAAGTGAAGCCCCCTATGATGGCCTGAATCTGGCGCAGCATGTGGGTGACCAGCCTGCTGCGGTTGAACAGAATCGTCAACATCTGGCACAGGTACTGGCATTGCCTGGATCACCGCTGTGGCTGGAGCAGGTTCATGGGCGGCAGGTAGTGAATGCGGCTGCAGAGGTGCATAGAGATGAACCAGGCTCACAGCCCGAAGCCGATGCGGCTTACAGCCTGCAGGCCGGTGTGGTGTGTGTGGTGATGACCGCTGACTGCCTGCCGTTACTGATCTGTAATCGACGCGGTGACAGGGTCGCAGCAGTACATGCCGGCTGGCGAGGGCTAGCGTCCGGGGTGATTGAAAGCGCGCTTGTGTCACTGGCGGAACCGGCGGCGGAGCTGCTGGTGTGGCTGGGACCTGCGATCGGCCCCTCGGCATTTGAAGTGGGCGAGGACGTCCGTCAGGCTTTTGTTGCAGAAGATGCGGTGGCCGCCAGCGCCTTTAGGCAAAATCGCCCTGGACATTACCTGGCGGACATTTATGCACTGGCACGACGTCGCCTGCAGGCGTTCGGGGTGCAGGCTATCTATGGGGGCGGCCATTGCACCTTTGATGACGCAGATCACTTCTACTCATATCGGCGGGATGGTAAAACAGGGCGTCAGGCCAGCCTGATCTGGTTTGACTGAAATAATATAATGTCGGGTTTTAATAACAGGCAATCGGCCTGATATAAGAACCTGTCAATCCATTGACTGGACTATCTGCCGCACGCATTGCTGGTACAGGCTTCTGTGGCCTGCAATTCGTAGCCGGAGTTTGGGGGAATATAAAATGAAATGGTCTGTGTTAACCCTGGTCGGTGCTGATCAGCCGGGCATTGTGGCGGCGGTGAGCAATGCGCTTTACCAGCACGGTTGCAGCCTGGCACAAACCTCGATGTTGCGCCTTGGGGCCAACTTTTCCATTATGCTGCGGGTGTCGCATCCCGATGAGGCAGACCTGTCTCAGTGGCTAAAACCGGTGTGCGATGCCATGCAATTACACCTGCATATTGATGAAGATGCGACCAATGGCCAGGCACAGGTAGAGCCGGATGTGCAGGTGACAGTGTACGGCGCAGACCGCAGTGGCATCGTGGCCCAGGTGACCACCGCGCTGGCGCAGGCGGGACTGAATATTATTGATCTGGAAACCGATGTTGGCGGCAGTGTCGACAAACCCATCTACGTGATGACACTGGAGGGTGTTGCCAGCAAAGGCATCGAGCCCTTGCAGGTGGCGCTGGACAGTCTGCATGCTGACATTGAAGTTAATCTCGATGAAATCAATACGCTTCGGGGTTAAATACAGCCGATGGATATACTGACTTACCCGGATCAGCGTCTGAAACAGCTGTCAGAGCCCGTTGAACAGATTGACAGGCAAGTGCTGGAATTTATTCAGCAACTTGAGCAGACCCGGGTGTCTGGCCCGGGGGCGGTGGGTATTGCCTCGCCCCAGGTGGATGTGTTCAAACGAATTGTGATTGTGGATGTATCGGGCATGAAAAAGCCGGTGGACAATCACGGACATATGGTGATGATCAACCCGGAAATTACCGAATGGGATGGTATGGCGATGGGGCGCGAAGGCTGTTTATCGGTGCCGGACTTTACCGGCAATGTGATTCGGGCGGAAAAAATAAAACTGCACTATACGGACACGGACGGACAGCTGCGGGAAATCGAGTCCAGTGGATTTGAAGCCAGGGCGATTCAACATGAACTGGATCATCTGGATGGGCTGCTGTTTCTGGACCGACTGGTGAGTCGGCGCAGCGACCTGTTTAAACGCAAGGTTTATAAAAAATAGTGCAATTGCCGCACGCCGCCAATGGATGGTCAGGATGAACGGCAAAAAATCATCTATTATTGTTGGGTGTATTAATGGAAGGCCCCAATGACGATACCCCTGAATTTTGATCAACAGCAGGCCAGTGAATTTGCCCTGAAGCTGTGTAATGTCGGCATCTGCGACTACAGCCTGCCGCCGGCAGTGCAACTCAATGTCTCTGCCGACTGGGCAAAACTTCTGGGTTATCAGCTGCAGGATATCCCACCGGCTGAGCAGTTTCATGACTGGTGGGAGCAGCAAATTCACCCCCATGATCACGCGCGTATTATCAGCCTGTTTAGTAAACTCTATAGTGGTGAGATGCAGAAGTTGGGTTGCAGTTTCCGCATAAAAAATCATTCGGGTGAATGGCTGGAAGTGGAGGTGTTTGCCAGTGCTATCCAGCGTGATAAAGCAGGCCAGGCACAGCATATATTCAGTGTGATGCGCGATGTATCCAATACGGATAACCGCTATAAGCGCATTGTGGAAAACCTCAATGAAGGCATCTGGGTTATTGATCGTTTTTATAAAATCCAGTTTGTGAATCCGGCACTGGCAGCGATGCTGGGTTATCAGGTCGAAGATTTGCTCGGGCATTCGGTGCTTAAACTGTTTCAGGGCGTAGACCAGACAACTATCAAGCAGCAGATTGCCGAACGTAAACTGGGTCGCTCGGCAGTGTATGAAATCGAGGTGAAGAATCAACAGGGACATGAGGTTCTAATCCAGGTGGAGTCGGCGCCCCTGTTCGACTGGCATGGAGAGTTTGACGGCTATGTTGAAGGTATCAAGGATTTAAGTGAGGTACGTCAGCAACAGTTGCAGCTACGCATGCTGTCTTCTGCGGTGGAGCAGAGCGCCTCAATGGTGATTATTACCAATCAGGATGCAGTGATTGAATATGTTAATTCCAAGACCTGTGAAATTTCGCAATATGACAAGGACGAACTGCTGGGTAAAAACGCGCGTATCTTTCGCACCGAGCAGCTGGACATGGAGCTGCTGACGGACTTATGGGCGGAGGTTAATTCAGGCCACGACTGGCAGGGTGAGTTGCAGTTGCGCAAGAAAAATCGCGAGGTCATCTGGATGCTGGTGTCGATATCGCCTGTCACCAATGAGCGGGGCCAGATCAGCCATTTTGTTATTGTGTGTGAAGATGTCTCGCTGTTAAAAGAAGCCCGTTCCAGGATGGAAGAGCTGGCCTATGTGGATAGTCTCACCGGTCTTGCCAATCGTTTACTGTTCCGTGATCGCCTTGAGCAAGTGCTGAAAAGTTTGCCACGTTCCAATTCAATGGCGGCGCTGCTGTATCTTGATCTGGATGAATTCAAACGCATTAACGATTCCATGGGGCACGATGTAGGTGATGCGCTGCTGATGAAAGTGGCGGAGAATTTGCGTCAGTGTGTGCGTCACCAGGATACGGTGGCACGCATGGGTGGTGATGAATTTGTGATTCTGCTGACCGACATTGATGGCATGTCCGGCGCATCCTCCGTGGCAAGAAAGATTATGGAGACCATGGCACAGCCGTTGCAGTTATTAAAAAAGGAAATCCTGATTACACCCAGCATCGGCATTACCCTGGCCCCCACCGATAGCCTGAATGCCGATATTCTGTTGAAGAATGCGGACATGGCAATGTACAAGGCCAAGTCGTCTGGTCGAAACAATTACCAGTTTTTCACCGAAGAGATGAATGAGCAGATAGTCGATCATCTGACCATTGAAAACGATCTACGTCAGGCGATTGAT
>JBFFND010000208.1:0-4964 GCA_041563375.1 Gammaproteobacteria bacterium
AACAGCAGCCGCGCCAGGGTTGACTTGCCCGCACCGGAGGGGCCGACCACGGCCACCTTATGTCCACTGGGAATATCAAAGCTGATACCGTGCAGGATTTTACGCTCCGGGTTATAGGAAAACTCGACGTTTTTAAACTGCACATTGGCCTGAGTGACATGCAGGGTTTTAACATCCTGGCTATCCTGTATCTGCGGTTCTCTGTCCAGCAGCTTGAACATCAGATCCATATCCGCCAGTGCATGTTTCATCGAGCGATAAATAATGCCGAGAAACCCCAGTGGAATAAATAACTGCAGCATCATGGTATTCACCAGCACCAGGTCACCCAGGCTCATGCTGCCATCCACCACGCCCTGAGCGGCAAAAATCATAATCAGGGTAACGCCAACAGCGATGATCGCGCCCTGGCCAAAGTTCAGCAGCGCCATTGAACTGGTGCTCTTCACCGCCGAATCCTCCCATTTTTCCAGGGTGTTGTTGTAGCGGGTTAGCTCATACTGTTCGTTATTAAAATATTTAACGGTTTCGTAATTAATCAGCCCGTCCATTGCGCGGGAATTGGCTTCGGAATCATAGGCATTCATTTCATGACGATAATGCATGCGCCATTCGGTCAGCAGCATGGTGTAAACCAGGTACACCACGACCGTACCGAAAGTGATCAGGGCAAAATGTGCATCGTATCGACCGAATAAAATAAACGCCACCAGCACAAATTCTGTCAGGGTGGGTATGATATTAAAGGTGAGGTAGTTCAGAATCGAGGACAGGCTGCGTGCACCCCGTTCCAGGTCACGTGAGATGCCACCGGTTTTACGATCCAGGTGAAAACTCAACGACAGGTCATACAGGTGCCTGACCACCTTGAGCGAAATCTCGCGCATCGCACGGAACCGCACCCGGCAGAAAATCGCATCGCGCAGTTCGTTGAACAGCACATTCATCAGGCGTAGCGCGCCGTATCCCAGTAGTAACATCAACGGCAGTTCCAGCGGAATGTTCTGCGCCATCTCCGCTGCACCCTGTTTGGCGGTATCCAGGGTTATGTCCAGTTTATCGACAATTTCCTTGAGTACCAGCGGTATACTCACCGTGGCCACCTTGGCGAGCATCAGCGATGCCAGTGCAAACAGCACACGGCCTCTATAGCTCCACAAAAACGGCAGCATGCGCTTCAGGTTGATCAGGTCTTTACGTTCACCGTGGGGCGCTTCGGTGGGCCGACTGGTACGAATCATCATAGGGCTGAACTTATCTGCGAGATAAAAACCCAACATACTAACGACAATCTTGGGTACAATCCAGATAATGAATTGCCGGGCCATAGCCATACTAAAGATATGTATTTAATTTCCAGGTTTTTATTCAGCGGTATACCCCGTTTTGTGCGCAGGTTTTCACCGAGTTATTTACTGCTCAGTCTGCTGCTGCCCAGCCTGCTACTCTCAGGCTGTGGCGAGAATGCGGGCAATAAGCCACAACGCGCCGCCTCTGCACACCTGGTGGAAGTCAGTGAAGCAGAAATGCAGGACCTTTCCGCCACCCGCACCCTCACCGGCACCCTGCAGGCGATACGTGAAGTGAATATCAGCAACCAGGTAGCCGGGCTGTTAACCGAATTACCGGTATACCCCGGCGACCAGGTCGCGGCTGGGCAAACGCTGGCGCGACTGGATGACCGCCTGCTAAAAGCCGAGGTAGAAAAAGCGGCGGCCAACTTAAATCAGGCCCGTGTCGATCTACGTCGTCTGCAGGATCTGGCACCACGCAAGCTGGCCTCTGAAAGTGATATCGCCCAGGCGCAAACCGCAAAAAACATCGCTGAATCCGAGCTCAAGCTGAAGCGAACCCAGCTGGATTACACCCATATCACCGCGCCCTTTGCTGGCGTGGTCTCACAGCGGCTGGTCGAACCCGGTGATGTACTGCCAATGCACACCCATATATTGAGCTTACTCGACACCACCCAACTCAAGGCTGAAATCAGTCTCAGTGAACTGTTACTGCCCCTGATTGATGAAGGCAATGAAGTCGACATAAAAATTGATGCGCTGGGTGAACAGGTCTTTAACGGCACAATCACGCGAATTTTTCCGGCCATCGACAAAAACACCCGCCGCGGCATTATCGAGATTATGCTGGATCCTGTCCCTGCAGGGGCACGTGCCGGCCAACTGTGCCGTGTCACCATCAAAACACGTAGCCGTGAGCGCCTGATGATTCCCTATGACGCAGTGCGCTTCGATAAACAGGGCAGTTTTGTCTACCTGGTTGAAAATGGGCAGGTGAAACAGCGCGAAGTGACCACCGGTATTCAGCTGGGCGAGCAGATTGAAGTCCTCAATGGACTTACCCCGCAACAGCGCATCGTCAGCAAGGGTTTTTTTGGTTTGAAAGACGGCATGAAAATTCGCGAAGCCACACCGACTGCCGACCCGACTGGCGTAAACAGTCGCTGAAATCATGGCGAACCTGACACGCACAGGCGGACTTGCCAGCTGGTCGATCAAGCGCCCGATTGCGGTGATGATGCTTTCCCTCACCGTTCTGGTGGTGGGACTGTTTTCCCTTGACCGGCTGAATATCAATTTACTGCCGGACATTATTTACCCCGATGTGCGCGTACGTATCCTCGAAGCCGGCACACCTGCACAGATCATGGAAGACAAATTCACCCGTCAGCTGGAAGAACAACTGGCAATTACCGAAGGTGCCACACGTATACAGTCGGATACTTCCCAGGGGCGCACGGCAGTTAATCTCAGCTTCCCCTATGGCACCGACATTGATCGCGCGCTGCAGGATGCCAGCACCCGACTGGAGCGGGCCAAACGTTTCTTACCTGAAACCGATGATCCACCGATTATTTATAAACGCGACCCCTCACAGATTCCGGTAATGGAACTGGTGGTCAGTTCATCCACTCGTGATCCCATCGATTTGCGCAGCTGGGTGGATTACGAATTTTCCAAATGGTTTTTAAATATCGAGGGCGTCGCCTCCACTGAAGTCGGTGGTGGTTTAATCCGTGAAATCCATGTAATTGTCGACCAGGAGAAACTCGCCGCCGCTGGTTTAATAACCAGTGATATCAGAACCATTCTGCAAAGCGAAAACCGTGACACCGCCAGCGGTATTTTATATATGGATACGCGCAAGCTCAGCGCACGTACCGAAGGCCGTTTTGACAGTGTACAGAGCATTGCCGAACTGCCCTTACGCAGCCTCAACCCGCAAAACCCGGATAAAAGCCTGAAGCTGAAAGATGTAGCGACAGTGCTGGACACCCATCAGGATGAAGACCTGCGTATTCGCCTGAATAAAAAACCCGGCATCAAGCTCACCATCCAGAAGCAACCGGAAGCCAACACGGTGGATGTCGCACAGCGCGTACATCAACAGATTGCATTTTTTAAAGCACAGCAACTGTTACCGGAAGATATCAGTGTGGCAACCGTGGATGACCAGTCGGTGTATGTCTCCCAGGCACTGAATAATGCCAGTCTGGCCGCACTCAGCGGGGCACTGCTGGCAATGTGTGTGGTGTATCTGTTTCTACGTGATATTCGCCGCACGCTGATTATCTCCACCGCGATTCCACTGGCGATTTTTATAACCTTCTTTATCATGAGCCTGGGCGGCATAAGCCTGAATATTATGTCACTGGGTGGACTGGCACTGGGCATCGGCCTGCTGGTGGATAACACCATCGTTATGCTGGAAAACATTTCACGGCACCAGTCACAGGGCGAAGCGGCCGACGTGGCGGCACAGAATGCTGCCAGCGAAGTCACCGGCGCAATCACCGCATCCACCACCACCAACCTGGTGGCAGTATTACCATTCCTGTTTATCGGCGGTCTGGTTGGTCTGTTATTCAGCGAACTGATTATCACCTTAAGTGCGGCAATTATTGCCTCATTGATTGTCGCCGTCACCCTGGTACCGGCTCTGGGTGCACGCATCAAATCAACCGGCCAGCAGGTCGAAGGTCGAGTATTTTCTGCGGTAAAGCATCACTATCGTACGCTATTAAAAAACGTTCTGGATCATCGTTTACTGGTCAGCGCAGTGTTTATTGCTGCGCTTGCCTTTAGCGCCTACCAGATCAGCAATGCGAAAAACCTGTTCTTTCCCGCCATGGATGAAGGCAAAGTCACGATTCGCCTCAGCACCGAACCCGGCACCCGTCTGGAAGAATTCGACCGCACACTGGAGCAGGTGGAAAATCTAATTCTACAGCAGCCCGATGTCGACACTGTGTTTGTCACCTCCGGCGGTTTTGTGTTTGGTCGTACCCAGTCACAAAGCAGCCATCGCGGCACCATCACCGTACAACTCAAACCCATGCGTGAGCGCGGCGGCATCAGTAGCAGCCAGTGGATCAGCAAAATCAGGCCGCAAATCGATCAACTGCAACTGGTGGGATACAAGGTCAATCTGTGGGTTAATGGTGTGCGTGGCATTCGCATCGGCCATGGCGATGACGATTTCAGCCTGCGTATTCAGGGGCCGGATATTGAAGTACTCAGCGAAACCGCCGAACAGATTATCAAACGCATCAGTGATATTCCTGAATTAAAAAACCTGACCCACAGTTATGAAGAACAGAGCAGTGAACTGATTATACATGTAGACCGTGAACGCGCTGCCGACCTCGGTGTGAGTGTAGATGAAATTGGTCGCGCAATTCAACTGGCGCTAAAATCCGATCCCCATTTAGAAAAGTCCCATTAGCACTGTTTCGATCTTCCAGCACCCACTTGCGGCCTTCTTTGTGGATACAGGCGTGCTCACGCGAAACGCGCTTACTGGTAATCACAATATCATTATCAACCGCTCGACCGATTTCGATCAACGAGTTCAGCAAACGGTGTTCTTGATCGCTGGGATCCATCAGATAGGGGATGGGATCGGTAAGGGTCATTTTTTCTTCCAGGTCGTGCCTTTCTCAAGAAATC
>JBFFND010000209.1:0-4932 GCA_041563375.1 Gammaproteobacteria bacterium
GTACGTTTTGAGCCCCACTGGAACGGGTGATCGTAAATAGACTCGGAGGCGAGTGAGTAGTGGCCATAACGTTCTTTTTCATCACGGAAGGGACGAATCATCTGTGAGTGGCACAGATAACAGCCTTCACGCAAGTAAACCTTACGACCCATTAACTCTAATGGCTTGTATGGACGCACACCGTCACCAGGCTGCCAGTCATTCAGTGTCTGGCCGTCCTTGCGATCCCACAGGATCTCTTTGTGCTGGTTGTGTTCCATGGTTTCATCGAGATAGAACAGAGGTACGATCTCTACAATACCGCCCACTGAAACCAGCATCATGGTGATGATAACCATCGCCACAATATTGGTTTCAAACTTTTTCTGGATAGGACCAGTTTGATTGTTATCAGACATTAATCGTCCCTCCCTTAAGCCGTTGCTGTCGCAGGCGCTGCAGCAGATTTCTCGGTGCTGGCCATGCGGATTGTCATAATTACGTTGAATAGCATTACTACCGCACCTGCCCAGTAAATGAAGCCACCGATGGCACGCATTGCGTAGTAGGGATACATGGCCGCAACGGATTCAGCAAAGGTGTAGGTCAGGGTGCCGAACTCGTCGTAGTCTCGCCACATCAGACCCTGCATAATGCCGGATACCCACATCGCAATGATGTAGACCACCGCACCGATCGTCGCCATCCAGAAATGCACGTTGATCAGGCTTTCGGAGTACATACGGGTGCTCCACAGCTTCATCACCAGATGGTACAGCGCACCAGCCGCCACCATGGCAACCCAGCCCAGGGCACCGGAGTGAACGTGACCGATGGTCCAGTCTGTGTAGTGTGACAGTGCATTAACCGTCTTGGATGACATGACCGGGCCTTCGAAGGTGGACATGGCGTAGAAAGCCAGTGACACAATCAGGAAGCGCAAAATATAGTCAGTACGCAGTTTGTCCCAGGCACCGGACAGGGTCATCATACCGTTGATAGCACCACCCCATGAAGGAATGATCATCGCCAGTGAGATGGCCGCGCCAACAGAGCCGGTCCAGTCGGGCAGAGCTGTGTATTGCAGGTGGTGAGCACCTAACCATACATAGCCGAAGGTCAGTGCCCAGAAATGGATGACCGAAAGACGGTAGGAGAACACGGGGCGGCCCGCCTGCTTGGGTACGAAGTAGTACATAATGCCGAGGAAGCCAGCTGTCAGGTAGAAACCAACCGCATTGTGTCCCCACCACCACTGAATCATCGCATCCTGTACACCGGAGAATACGGAATATGAATTGAACATATCCACCGGTACCGCCATGCTGTTAACCACGTGCAGGAAGGTGATCATCACCATCATCGACAGGAAGAACCAGTTCGACACATAAATGTGTTTGCTCTTACGGTTGGCAATGGTCATCACAAAATTGAAGGTGTAGGTCAGCCACACCACAGCAATCGCGATATCAATCGGCCATTCCAGCTCGGCGTATTCCTTGGACTGGGTAATACCCAGTGGCAGGGTAATAACAGCCGCCACAATAATCAGGTTCCAGCCAATAAATACGAACCACGCCAGCTTGTTACTCCACAGAGGCACACCACAGGTGCGCTGTACCGAGTAGTAGGACGTAGCCATCAGGGCACTACCACCAAACGCGAAAATAACCGCATTGGTATGCAGTGGACGTAAACGACCAAAGGTCAGTTCGGCGATATCAAAGTTCAGAAATGGCCAGGCCAGTTCTGAGGCGATATACACGCCAACGCCGGTGCCTACCACAAGGTAAACCACCGCCATGACGGTAAACGCTTTGATGACTTCAAAGTTATAATACTTCTGATCAAGCGAAGCTTGCACGAGAATGTCTCCTCTGTTTGACCCGAAATGGCCAGTCGTCAGTAAACACTCTGAGCCGAGGCTGTTGCCGGTATTTGAAACGTCGCGTATCACCACCAGATGGTGGTTTCACTTGTGTTCATTTGCCGTGCAAAGCCCGGGTGCGCGGTGTTTACTCACAACCGGCCTTTCGGGAGCTAAATGCTGCGAACAGCAACCCCATTTCTGGACGGGAACAAAACCTGAATAAACAGGTCTTATATAGCCCAAAAATTAATTACTATCATCAGGTGAGGTGTGTGAGGGTCAATAAGTCGCTGATCAGGTGCCGGGGCACAGGGTCTGGATTGCATAACATTCAGCGGATTTACTGGATCACGTACCTTCTTTATTATTTGAAGTTATAAATTTCTTTCGAAATTTCAACGACTTAATTTGCCTGCTGATAGTCATTTCATGGCTGTCGACGGATCTGCTGACTGTACTTTACAGTGGATATGACCACTGGTCTGAAGTCTTCAGCTGATACAGTCTGCCCGGTCGGCAGCCAAAATCGTATGTGATTATAGAAGGTGTGTCATATCACATAACTGACCCATATCAATAACTGGCTGACATTTCAGTAAATTATCGCATAAGTACATTTATAGATAGTGATATACCTGCTTTCACGCGGGGGCATTATACAGAAGAGCCCGCAAAGTTGGAACGCCCGGCTTGTGTGAAATCACAGAAAAGATTAGGGTAGCCTGAAGTCCCTTAAGCACTTATTGACGAAGCAAAGGCAGAACAACGTGGCATCTATAGTACAACTGGTTGACGGCGTGGTGGCTAACCGATTCGAAATCAGCAGCAGCGGGCTGACCTTTGGGCGCACTGCAGATAATCAGATTGTGATCGACGACCTGGCCGTGAGTTCCGAGCATGCACGGGTGACCCCGCTAACGGCAGAAAACGGCGAAGTACAGTACTCGCTGGTCGATCTGCACAGCACCAATGGCACCTTTGTCAATGAGCAGAAGATTGAGCGTCAGCTATTGCACCATAAGGACATTATCCGGGTGGGCTGGAACAGCTTTACCTTTATTAATGAGGACGAAGTGAACCTGGAAAAAACCACCAAAGTAAAGAAAAGCTGGATTCCCGGCATTTACTACAGTGAAGATCAAAAGTGATCATTATTTAACCATACTATTTAATTAACTGGGCCATGCACTGGTCAGCTACCTGCTTCATCAGTAAAATCCACTGATGCTTATCGAACTGTTTATACTGATTGCCGTCGTCCTGATCGTGGGGCTGGCAATCTTCTGGCCCAGCAAGTAAAGTTCGCCCCCATACTCCCGGCCCCCAGGCAAACACCCTATGTCCGAATCCGCTCTAAACGTACTGCAATCTGTTTTTGGTTACGACCAGTTTCGACATCATCAGCAGAATGTGGTGCAACGTCTGATTGACGGTGAAGATGCGGTGGTGCTGATGCCCACCGGTGGCGGTAAATCCCTGTGTTACCAGATTCCCTCTATTGTGCGCCAGGGTGTGGGCATTATTATCTCACCACTGATTGCGCTGATGCAGGACCAGGTAACCGCGCTGCAGCAGCTCGGCGTCAAAGCGGCCTTTGTCAATTCCTCGCAGGACCAGTTCGAGGCGCAGGAAGTGGAAACCCGTTTACTCAACGGTGAAATCGACCTGCTGTATGTGGCCCCCGAGCGGCTGATGACCGAGCGCTTTCTTAATCTATTAAATCGCGCACCGGTTGCACTGTTCGCGGTGGACGAAGCCCACTGTGTATCCCAGTGGGGGCACGATTTTCGCCCCGAGTACATCAAGCTATCGGTATTGCATGAGCGTTTTCCCACTATACCGCGCATTGCCCTGACCGCCACCGCTGACGAAGCCACCCGTCAGGAAATCATTGAGCGGCTGGCCTTACAGAATGCCGAATGTTACGTGTCCGGTTTTGATCGACCCAATATCTGTTACCGGGTGGCGGAGAACAGCGGCAATGCGCGGGATGCACTTTATCGGTTTATTAAAAATGAGCACGAAAATGATGCCGGTATTGTGTATTGTTTGTCGCGCAAAAAAGTTGAGCAAACGGCTGAATGGCTGTGCGAAAAAGGCTTTACCGCATTGCCGTACCATGCCGGTTTATCGCAACAGGTCAGGCAGCAGAATCAGCACCGTTTCCTCAGCGAGGAAGGGGTGATTATTGTCGCCACCATTGCCTTCGGCATGGGTATAGATAAACCCGATGTACGTTTTGTCGCGCACCTGAACCTGCCGAAAAGTGTGGAAGCCTATTACCAGGAAACCGGACGGGCAGGGCGTGATGGTTTGCCTTCCACCGCATGGATGATGTACGGCCTGCAGGATGTGATTACCCTCAAGCAGATGATGGAAAGCTCGGAGGCGGATGAAGTCCACAAGCGGGTCGAGCGGCACAAGCTTGATGCCATGCTGGGCTTTGCAGAATTGACCAGTTGTCGGCGTCAGTCACTACTGCACTATTTCGGCGATCAGCTGGATCAGCCCTGTGGCAATTGCGATACCTGTCTGAACCCGGTCGAAACCTGGGATGCCACCGTGGCTGCGCAGAAGGCCCTGTCCTGTGTGCACCGTACCGGGCAGCGATTTGGTGTCACCTACCTAACCGATGTATTACTGGGTAAAAGCAATGAGCGTGTTAAGAATTTTGGCCATGACCAGCTGGCGGTCTTCGGCATTGGCAAGGAGCTGGATGCGAAACAGTGGCGCAACCTGTTTCGCCAGCTGATTGCACGCAACCTGTTAACGGTCGACGTGCAGGGCCATGGCAGCTTGCTGCTGCATGAAAACTGTCGCGCGGTACTTAAAGGCGAACAAACCCTGCAGCTGCGAAAACAGTTGTTGCAGACAAAAACAAAATCATCTAAAAGCAGGGTTCAGGTTGCAAACAGCCGTCTCTGGGAGGCCCTGCGTGCCACACGCAAACGCCTGTCGGAAGAACTGGATGTGCCCCCCTTTGTTATCTTCCATGATGCAACATTAATGGATATGATGGAGCGTATGCCATTAACCCATGAACAGTTATCCAGTGTCAGTGGCGTGGGTGCCACCAAACTGGA
>JBFFND010000210.1:0-4928 GCA_041563375.1 Gammaproteobacteria bacterium
CCTATAGTCTGTATGTTGAGCTGCTTGCTATCAACGAGGTGGATACCACAGAGATTGAAGCGCTGGATCGGCAGGATGAAATTCTCCGCCTGGCCGGTTCCCGCTGGTTGAATGACCAGGGACGTAACCGGGGCTGGTTTGCCGGGGCCAGTGTATTATTGCAGCATCGCCGTAATCTCTTGCTTGCTGATCAGTCGGTCGACTATACCGATGCGGTGGTGCTGGGCCTGGATCTCGGCTATGACGATGTCAGTCATTACGAGTATAACCGTGGTGGCAAGGCCTATGGCTATACCCTCGACTGGTCCCACGACAGCCTGGGTAGCGATAGCGAGTTTACCAAACATGTGATTTATTACCGCAGTTATTATCGCTTTGATTCACGCCCCTTATCCAACCTGAATGTACAGACCCGACTGGGTCACTCAAATAATTATATCCTGGGTAATACCGCCTTTGAGCTGGGGGGCAGCAGTGATTTACGCGGTTATGAGAATGATCGCTTTAATGGTAACACCATGCTGTTGGCCAATATCGAATATGTGTTTCCCTATGAAAGTCATCCCCTGTTGCGTTATGTGACATTTATTGATCTGGGCAATACCTACGATCAACTGAGTGATATATTTCATCGGCAACTGCATGTGGGCGCAGGTGTCGGCCTGCGCTGGAAAATCAAATCTTTTGTGCGCGTTGATTTACGCGCTGATATTGGTTACGGCTTCAGCGACCAGGACTACCATGTCAGCTTTGGTACCCGGCACGCATTTTAAAACGGCGGTCTATCTGGCGGTCAGTGGCGAACCTTCAAATGCAATACCCGCCCAGCCGGTCCTGATAAAGTTACGGATATTCTGGTGGTCGTTCCCCTGCGGGTTCTGTAGTACATCCTTACGGTAATAGTCACCGAAGCACTGCAGTGTCTGTTCCTCTGTTAGGTTATTTAACTGCGCAAACGCGAATACCTTGCATGAGCCATTGTTCTGGTCGGCAGCATTCTGCGTTTCACCATTGCGAAACGCGGTGGGGGTAAAGTTATAGTTTGCATCAATCACCTGCAGGGTGTCGTCGAAACGGATGCTTTCTGCCTGGGTCTTCAGCTTATTGATAAATTCGTTTACTTGCATAGTGATTTAATCTTTATTGTTCAGGGTTGTTTTTATAGCAGGGGAATAATATTTCGCAGATCCTTGTCTTCAATGACAATAGTCGCCTGTTCTCTTAATACCGGCTTGGCACAGAAAGCGATGCGGATATCCGCGTGTTTGAACATGCTCAGGTCATTGGCGCCATCGCCACACACCAGGGTATGGCTGCGATCTATACCCATCAGGCTTTGCAGTCGTTGCAGTAATTCACCCTTGGAAGTGTCGAACAACATTTCACCACCCACCAGCCCGGTTAATACACCATCTTTGCAATGCAGGGTGTTACTGAATTCAACATCGTAACCGACAATGTCCTTGAAGTGACGGGTGGCATTGCGAAAGCCGCCACTGAAAATGGCAACGGTATAACCATGCTGCTTGAGTGCGGCAACCAGTTCCCTTGCACCGGGCATCAGTGGCAGGTTGTGGCAGATTTCATTGAGGCGGCTTTCCTGCATGCCGGTGAGCAGTTTAACCCGTTGTTGCAGGGCACCGAAAAAATCCATTTCACCGCGCATCGCGGCTTCGGTGAGTCGGGCAACGGCTTCTTCCTGGCCGGTTTCACGTGCCAGAAAGTCGATGGTCTCCCCATCCATTACGGTGGAGTCAAAATCAAGTACAGCTAGTTTCATAAGTTATTTTATTCGCAGTCGGTTGATATTAGAGTTGTTTTTCAGCTGGCGATGGGGCTGTCAATATAGCGCGCAATCAATCCCTGCTGTGCCATCTCCGGACTTAATGGGATGCGGATCTTATAGCCGCCACCTTTGGCTTCCTGCATCGCATTGCCCTGCATATCCTGCATGCTTTGCAGTACCATGTCTTCATTGCCGGAGGGTTTGATCAGTTCCAGTTTGTCGCCCACGCAGATTTTGTTTTTCACATCGATTTCTGCCAGGCCGCTGGCTTCATCATAGCCCACCACTTCACCGACAAACTGTTGCTGACGGCTTACCGAGTTGCCCTGCATATAGTTCTGGTATTCCTGGGTGTGGTGACGCTGGTAGAAGCCATCGGTATAACCGCGGTTGGCCAGGTTCTCCAGCACGCCCAGCAGTTGTGGATCAAATTCCTTGCCGGCGGTGGCATCCAGTATCGCCTGTTTGTAACTTTGTGCGGTGCGTGCCACATAATAGTGTGACTTGGTGCGGCCTTCAATTTTCAGGCTGTCGACACCGATCTCCACCAGTTGTTTTACATGTTCTACCGCACGCAGGTCTTTCGAATTCATGATGTAGGTGCCGTGTTCGTCTTCCTCGATCGGCATCTGTTCACCGGGTCGGTTGCTTTCTTCCAGCAGCATCACCTCGTCCGCCATGGGGTGACGCAGGTCGCCCATGTCCGAGCGTTTGATTGTTTGCTCGGGCAGAGCCTGCGGTTTATAGACGCCTTCGGCATTTTCGCCGGCCGGGGTGGTTTTGTAATCCCAGCGGCAGGCGTTGGTGCAGGTGCCCTGGTTGGGGTCGCGGTGATTGAAGTAACCGGACAGCAGGCAGCGGCCGGAATAGGCAATGCACAGTGCGCCATGCACAAACACTTCCAGTTCCATGTCAGGGCACTGCTGGCGGATTTCACGGATCTCGTCCAGCGACAGTTCCCGTGACAGGATAATGCGTTCCACCCCGACCGATTGCCAGAATCTGACCGCCGCGTAGTTCACCGTATTGGCCTGCACCGACAGGTGGATCGGCATTTCCGGCCAGGTTTCGCGCACCATCATAATCAGCCCCGGATCCGCCATAATCAGTGCATCCGGACCCATCTCTATAATTGGCCCCATGTCGCGAATATAGGTTTTGATCTTGCTGTTGTGGGGCATCAGGTTCGAAGTCAGGTAGAACTTCTTGCCCAGATCGTGTGCTTCTTTAATGCCAATCGCCAGGTTGTCGTGCATAAAATCGTTATTGCGCACGCGCAGGCTGTAGCGGGGCTGTCCGGCATAGACCGCATCAGCGCCATAGGCAAAGGCGTAGCGCATGTTCTTCAGGGTGCCGGCGGGTGAGAGAAGTTCGGTCTGCTTCATAATAAATGATGGAGTGATTAGCAAAGGGCAGGTATTTTACCTTATTTACTCGCATTGGTTACACTCAACACTATGCACATCATCAATGAAATTGCCGCCAACATCTGGGCGGTGTACCTGGATACCGCCTTCTGGTTATTGCTGGGGCTGATTGCCGCCGGGCTGGTCAAGGCTTATATCCCGGTAGATGCGATGCAGCGCTGGCTGGGTGGGCGTGGCTTTTCCGCAGTTGGCCGGGCCGCGTTGTTTGGTGCGCCGCTGCCGCTGTGTTCCTGCGGCGTGTTACCGGCCGCGCTGGGGCTGCGCCGTGCCGGGGCCTCGAAAGAGGCTACGGTATCGTTTCTGATCTCCACTCCGGAAACCAGTATCGATTCAGTGGCGGTGACCTATGCCTTAATGGGGCCGGTAATGGCCATATATCGCCCAGTTGCCGCCCTGGTGAGCGCGCTGCTCACGGGGCTGGCGGTGGCGCTGGTGGATCGTGGGGACGAGGGGGAGTCGATATCGGCCCGGGCTGGACCTGCCAGTGCCTGCGATAACCCGGCATCTGCGACAGCCGAGAAGGCGGCCTGCTGTGCATCCAGCGTGCCTGCTTCGTCTGAAGGCTGTTGCGGACCTGCAGATGTTGCAAATAGCTCATCGCAGCAGGCCCGTCTGCCGCAGGCGCTGCGCTTTGCCGGTGCCGAGTTGCTGGATGATATTTCCCGCTGGCTGGCGCTGGGCATAGTCGTGGCAGGACTGATGATCAGTGTCATTCCGCCGGGCTGGCTGGAACAGTGGGGTGGTGGCCTGAGTGCCATGCTGGTGATGTTGCTGGTGGGGATTCCCATGTATATCTGCGCCACCGCATCCACGCCGATTGCCGCAGGGCTGCTGCTGGCCGGTGTTTCACCGGGGGCGGTGCTGGTGTTCCTGCTGGTGGGTCCAGCCACCAATATTGCCGGCCTGATTGTGGTGCGCCAGGAACTGGGCAGCCGGGTGACCCTGATCTATCTGGGAGGAATTGCACTGCTCAGTGTGCTGATGGGGCTGTTACTGGAATGGCTTCTGCAGTATACCCGGCTGAATGTTGATGTTGCTATGGCCGGTGCCCACGAGATATTACCCGTCTGGCTGAGTTACTTCAGCGCGGTCCTGTTGCTGCTACTGGTAGTGCCGGCGCTGCGTAATCGCCTGTTCCCGTTTATGCGTGGCGGATAAGCGGGGTTTGCCCCGTTGGCTTTACAAGCGCTGATTAACTGTTATAAATAGTCAGGAAAAACATTTGGGGATTTTATGAGTCAAATTATTCAGGTGCGCAGCCGCGCGCGGGGGCTGTTTGTGTTTTGTCTGCTGGTGAGTGGCCTGCTGGCCGGGTCGATGGCACAGACGGCACAGGCAGAAGGTGTTTTTGATAACCGCAGCAAGGCGGGTCATGAGTTGAGCGGTACCGAGCTGGAGCGTATTAAACGTGAGCACGAAACGCGCTACGGCAAAGCATCCGTCACCGGTTCCTACAATACGGCGAATCCGTGGGAGCGTCAGAAGCAGAATACACAGAGCAACCGTGGCAACTGGGGTGAGTGTCGTGATAATGCGCTGAATCTGCGCAATATCTGTTACAAGCAGGGGCGCAATGCCTATGAGTGTGAACGGATTTATGAAGCCCGTGCTAACCTCTGTGATACCTCTCTCTGATCTTCAGCCGCTGAGCTGATTATAAGCCAGAAACTCGTACAGCCCTGAAAACAGGGCTCGGCGTTATTACAGCGCCTGCC
>JBFFND010000211.1:0-4920 GCA_041563375.1 Gammaproteobacteria bacterium
CCATGGTCCAGAATGAAGTCACCTTACGCTTTGGATCGGCATAGATTTTGGCGAGCCATTCCAGTTTGTCCTTTTCTACGCCGGACATCTCGGCGGCATAATCCAGCGTGTAAGGCTCTACTGATTTTGCGTATTCTTCAAAACTGATCGCATTGAATTTTCCTACGCCGGAATTTTTCGCTTTCATTTCCAGCGGATGGTCTTCACGCAAGCCATAACCAATGTCGGTGGTTGCCTGGTTAAAATTCACATGGCTGTTGATAAAGTCCTGGTTATAGGCCTTGTTCTGGATAATGTAATTGGCAATATAATTGAGTATCACCATGTCGGTCTGTGGCACAAAGGTCATGGCATTATCCGCGAGCTCATAACAGCGGTGCTCGTAGGTGGAAAGCACATGCAC
Organism: Gammaproteobacteria bacterium; assembly: GCA_041563375.1. Lineage (GTDB taxonomy): Bacteria > Pseudomonadota > Gammaproteobacteria > SZUA-229 > SZUA-229 > SZUA-229. The sequence goes on from JBFFND010000211.1 coordinate 404, forward strand.
TTCGCAACCTTTCTTGCTCAGGCGGGTATCGGTTAAACGCGACCAGAGTATTGGATGCATCTCCGCCATATTCGAGCCCCAGAGCACAAAGGCATCGGCATTTTCCAGGTCGTCGTAACAACCCATGGGCTCATCCGAACCGAAGCCGCGGATAAACGCGCCCACCGCCGAAGCCATACAATGCCGTGCATTGGGATCAATATTGTTCGACCTGAAACCGGCCTTGAACAATTTCGATGCGGCATAGCCTTCCCATACGGTCCACTGACCGGAACCGAACATGCCAACCGCAGTAGGGCCTTTTTCTTTTAATGTGGCTTTGAATTTTTCCGCCATCACATCAAATGCTTCATCCCAGGATACCGCTTCAAAATCGCCGTTCTTGTCATACTTGCCATTGCGCTTACGCAGCAAGGGCTGGGTCAAGCGGTCCTTGCCATACATGATCTTGGAGAGGAAATAACCCTTAATGCAATTAAGCCCCCGGTTAACCGGTGCATCCGGGTCACCCTGTGTGGCCACTATGCGCCCGTTCTGGGTACCCACCAGCACACTGCAACCGGTGCCGCAAAATCGACAGGGCGCCTTGTCCCAGCGAATTCTGTCTTCGCTTGCCAGTACACCGCTCACGCCGGGCAATGAAATACCGGCCGCGGCGGCAGTTGCTGCGGCCGCATTTGTTTTTATAAAATTACGCCTGCTCAGTTTCATACCTCGCCTCCTGTTGCAACTCTGCATCATCTTCAAAATGGTGATAAATCATCGATGCCGCAATCACACCCGGCATATCCTGTAACTGGTAAACCTTGTCTGCCGCGGTTCGATCGGCACTCGCCTCAACGGTCACCACCAGCTTTCCATCATCGGTGGTGGCATGCACTTCTACACCCTCAATCTTGCCCAGCTGCTGTTTTAGCTTTTCGCAATTCTCCGGCCGCGCACGAACCAGTACACCTGAAATATTCATACCCTTCTCCTCATGCGCTTATCACATGCTTGCATATCGCATCTCCACCGCGGCCACGGGACACACCGCGACACAGGCACCGCAGCCATTACAGCCCTGGCTATTTATCTGTGGCCTTGCCACTTCACCCAGCCGTGCAATAAAACGAATCGCCCGACTCTCGCAGTGTTCACTGCAGCTGCGGCAGACCACGCCTTTCGCGGTTAAACAGGCTGGGCTTATTTCTGCCTTGATGCCCCAGGGCTGATCAGCCGTTTTTTCAAGTGCGCCTGTGTGGCAGGCCTCTATACAGCGCTCACAGAACACACATTCACCCCGCGCAAAATCAACCAGCGGGTAGCCCGCGCGGCCTTTTACAATAATTTTTTCCGGGCAGGCGCTGCGGCACTGATCACAGGCTGTGCAGGTTTCAACAAATTCGGATTCGGATTTCGCCCAGGGTGGGCGCAAAGGAGACAGTCGACCGCTAAAGTCGCCGCGAAGAAATTGCACTCGATTGATAGATGTCGCCACTTACATTTCCAGTTATCGGGTTTGTAAGCTTGACTCTATACCTGTATCAGCAGTACATAATTGACCTCAATCAATATAATATATATCTAAAATACCGATTTATAGGCGAGCTGAGATGCAACAACGCATAAATCAATCAACCTGCCAGCATCCATACTGCCAGCAATATCAGCAGCACACCGCTCAGGGCCGCGCCTTCGCGCTCGAAGTTGCGTTTTATACGCTGACCCAGCGTCAGCCCGAGCCAGGCGAACAATAGCGAACACAGCATAATGGTAAATGCCAGTGTCAGCGGCTTCACATCCCCCAGCCCCAGGCTAAAGCCCACCAGCAGATTATCGGTGGACAGCCCCGCAGATAGCGTGATTAAACCCCACCAGCTGGTCACCGCCTGCGCCAGCTTTTTTCTGTCAGACTGAGTGCCCCGCACAGCGGATAACAGGGTGACAACACCCAGCATGCCAAGCAACAGCGGCCCCAGCCAGTCTGTATAACTAACCAGCCGACTGGAGATCTGCTGCCCCAGCCATGCACCCAGCAACGGCATCATAAACTCGAACACACCGAATACCAGCAGAATCCTCGCCTGATGGCATCGTTGCCCCATGGCACCCAGCGACAGTGATACCGTCAGATTATTCAGTGCAATGACAACAGCTAATGCGATTAATAACAGCAGGGTTTCAAACATAGCAAGCTGGGGCTTATATGATGGTTATTGTAAATAAGACTACCTGAGCTTATCAGACACTAAACCTTTTAAAGGGGTCGGTGACAAATGATAATCATTATCGATCTATCTTGCTTTAAACGGTCTACCCCGTTTTGCATAACCTAATTTACGGTTCAACACACGTTCAATTTGTTCTCGAAAACGATTATCACCTGTCGGCATGGAGCACATGGCGGCATTTCTGATACAGCCCAGCACACTTGCATCCAGTTCATGCCTGAATAATCCCCGATAAGCCTCTAACCGCTCGTTCGCATCAAGCCCTAATGCATTATATAAGGCATGCGGCTGGATCAGCTTATTGGATTCCCCATTTGCATTGCATGCATAACTCGACCATCGATACGCTTGCGGGTGCGTAACCATACCTGCGCGTACCGGATTAAGCTCAATATACCGACAGCAATGCAGTAAATAGTTTTCTTTATCAACCAGGCTGGCCTTGTGCCGACTTTCCCACAGCGTACCTGTGCGTCTGTACTCCTTGTTGACATACTGAACATAACGTCGACCAATGGATTGCATCGTCAAACTGATTGAATCCCCGGTGGCCGGCGTCATTAACAGGTGTACGTGGTTGGTCATCAGAACATAGGCATGTACGGAGACTTTATAACGTGAACATGCATCATATAGACAGTCCAGATAGAATTGATAATCCTGCTCCGCGTAGAAAGTGGCATCACGATTATTGCCACGCTGGATTACGTGGTAAGGCATATCTGGCAGGTACATTCTTGGTTTGCGTGGCATGACAACTCCTTTGTCACGTAATCATAACGATCAGCTACAGGGTCTGATAAAACCATACCTGAATGATTCTCATTTGTCACCGACCCCTTTAATCCAAACGGCCGAGTGAACGCGAGGTCCGGCGACCGTAGGGAGCGAATTTGATGGCATTGTTAGGCATTATATTTCAATCTCATCACCATACCGCATGATGCTGCATTCAACACCCAGCTTCTCCACTTCACGCTTGAACAATTGATCATCTGCTGAAGCAATATTTTTAATCCAGAAAAAGGCAACGTTATAATGACAAGGGATAACCTTTTTTGGTGCTATGATTTTCACTGCCTCAAGTGCATCGGTTACATCCATTGTCCATGTATTGTTACCTGGCCCACCAATCGGAAGCATCAATACATCCGGTTTCAAACCTGCCCATTCAGTTTGTAAAATAGAATCTCCCAGATTCACAATCGTTTTTCCATCTAATGTGATTTTAAAGCCTACAGAACCGATGCCGACACGTTCTCCTGGCCCCGGTTGCTGTTTTATTTTGAACCACAGTATTGGAATACTGATAGGACCATGTACTGTTCTGACTGCTTCAATTTTAACATCGCCTAAAATGACAGCCTCTCCAATATCTAATGGATGTGCATCTTTAAATGGGATCCATGACGTCAACCCTCTACCGCGAGGATCGACTAGCAGTGTTTCGCCATTTTCTACTTTAGCCAGTTCTTTCCCACATACAACGGGTGCATTGCTGGCTTCGGCTACCCGATCTGCTTGCCAGTAATGGTCTGGGTCACCATGGGTTATCAAAATATGCGTGATACTTTGCCATTCAGTTTTTGGAATGAGACTGCTTAGATTGAGAATCCAGAGATTTTGTCCTGGGTCAATGGCAATTTTGTTCTTACCATTTTCTATTAGAAATGAATTGTAAAGAAAGTGTCTTATTTTCATGGAAAACTCTTATGCTTTATTTGAGTTTCTGCCTTGTTTCAGTTTTTGAAAGACACGTGGATCAATCGCCGCCGCACTAAACATACCACCGGCAAGCGCTCCGGCGATGCCTGGACTCATCACGTCCTGACCTGCCAGGAACAGACCAGGTACAGGTGTACGCGCGTTGAGTGCATCCGATAACATTCGACGCGGCGTCGTTTCGACACCATAGAATCCGCCTTGCTCGTGGCCAGTGAAAAATGCCGTTGCCAGTGGCGTGCCGAGTTCATGGTAGGCAATCATTGGCGCCAGATCCGGAAACTTGTCCTTGAAGAAGTCCAGCAACCTGGATTCGATACGCTGCTTGAACGCTGCCCACTCGTCGGGATGTTCAGCCGCACCGCCATTCGCAAATTCGGCGACCGATGACCAGTCAGCCAAAAGCATCACATCGGCGGTGTGCTTGTTCGTCGGACCCGGATCATGCGCGGGATTCTTAAGTGAAGAAAACGACACAAACGCCATCGAAAATGGTTCCGTGTCTCCCCCCGCCCAGGTGCTGTCATAGGTGTCCCAGCTATTAAAATACCAGTGGTTCGCACGCGTTGCCCCGTGTTTGGC
>JBFFND010000212.1:0-4901 GCA_041563375.1 Gammaproteobacteria bacterium
CTGGAGACACTGCAACGCAGCCCGATCCGTGTGGCAGATCACTGTTATGGCTGCACCGCGGGTGCCGGCTCAAGCTGTGGCGGCGCATTCGCGTAATACAATGCAGGTGGAAAAAGACCGGATCGACTGCACGCCAACGGGACAGGATTGCAAGCTGTCGATTATCATGCCCTGTTTAAATGAAGCGCAACAGATCGAAGCCAGCCTGCAAACCCTGCAGGCACTGCGCAGTCATGGCCATGAAATTATAGTCTGTGATGCCGGCAGTACTGACAACACACGACAGCTGGCCAGTCCATTGTGCGATGTTTTTTTGCTGGCTGACAAGGGCCGTGCGTTGCAGATGAATGCCGGCGCAGCACAGGCCAGCGGCGATGTATTGTGTTTTTTGCATGCCGACACGCTCAGTCCGCAACATATGGATAAACATATTTTCCAGGCACTGCAACAAAGCCAGAGCGTATGGGGACGATTCAATATCCGGCTTAGCGGCCAGCACCCCACCTTCCGTTTAATCGAACGCATGATTAACCTGCGCTCCTGCCTCAGCGGCGTGGCCAGTGGAGACCAGGGCATTTTTATTTATCGCAGTGTGTTTAATCGGCTCGGCGGTTATAAAGCAATTGCACTGATGGAAGACATCGAACTGAGCAAACGCCTCAGAAAAATATCAAAACCCGCCTGTATCAAACAGGTTACATTAACAACCTCCAGCCGACGCTGGGAAGAACACGGCATCACGCGCACGGTGTTATTAATGTGGAAACTGCGACTGAAATATTTTCTCGGCAGCAACCCGCAACAACTCGCCGGCGAATACCGCGACCACAGTTGAACTCATGTCTAATACAAAACCCGCCAGCCAGCAGTTACTGATTGTATTCGCCAAAGCACCCGTTGAAGCGCAATGCAAAACCCGGCTGATTCCGTTGCTGGGCGAAAGCGGGGCCACTGAATTTTACAAGGACCTGCTGCAACATTGCCTGCACACGGTGTCCCAACTCGAGCATACAGATATCGCGCTGTATGTCACACCCTACACACAACACCCGATACTGCAGCAACTCGCTGAAAAATACAGCACCGTATTACAATTGCAACAGGGCAAGGACCTGGGCGAGCGCATGTATCATGCAATGCAACAGGAGCTGCGGGCATATCAACGGGTGGTATTAATCGGCAGCGACTGCCCCTGCATTACGCCGGATTATCTCGAACAGGCATTTGCCGCACTGCAGCACAGTGAGCTGGTGATTGGCCCGGCCACAGATGGTGGCTATGTACTGATCGGCGGGCAGCGTATTTCACCGGCCGTCTTTGCCAACTCCCGCTGGGGCAGCGACCAGGTGCTGACGCAGTGTCTGCACAATATTCATCATGCCGACTACAGCCACCAGTGCCTGCCAGCACAGCAGGATATTGATACCCCCGAGGATTTCCTGCAAAATCAATTACAGCTACAAATGCTACTGGGTAAAAGCTACCCGCTCAGTTCACACAATCACTCAACATAGAGAGCCGTTATGGATCACCAGCAAGCCGACGACATCCGCAACAAGGTCAGGGACTCCTACAGCCAGCTGGCAGAAGCCGACAACCAGGGCGACTGTTGTGGCACCGCATCGAGTTGCTGTGGCGTATCCGATGATGCGCAGATCAACCAGTTAATCTCCACCCGGCTCGGTTACTCCGAAGACGATTTAAAAAACACACCGGACGGTGCCGACATGGGGCTGGGCTGCGGCAACCCCGCGGCCATTGCCTCACTCAAGCTGGGCGAAACCGTGCTGGACCTGGGCAGCGGCGGCGGCTTCGATGCCTTTCTCGCCGCCAACCAGGTGGGTGAAACAGGCAAGGTGATCGGTGTCGACATGACCCCGCAGATGCTCAGCAAGGCACGCGCCAATGCCGCCAAAGCAAACTACAGCCAGGTTGAATTCCGCCTCGGCGAAATCGAGCACCTGCCGGTTGCCGACAACAGCATCGATGTGATTATCTCCAACTGCGTGATCAATCTATCACCCGATAAACAGCAGGTATTTAACGATGCCTACCGGGTCTTAAAACCCGGTGGTCGCCTCGCCATCTCCGATGTGGTCAGCAGCCGGGAACTGCCCGATGAAATAAAAAACGACCACGTGCTTTACTCCGCCTGTGTCAGTGGCGCCAGCAGTATCGATGCACTACAACAGATGATGCAGCAGGCCGGCTTCAGGGATATCCGCATCGAGCCCAAAGACGAGAGCCGCGAATTTATCAAGGACTGGGCACCGGGCATGAAAATAGAGGACTATGTGATCTCAGCGAGCATACAGGCGGTTAAATAAGCCCTGTCACCGGTTAATCCCGGCCCATAAATATAGAAATCTCTATTGGGCCGTTTAAACTGACATTGATGCGCGAAAAACCAGGGCAAGCTCAAAACACAAATGTATTGCCGCCTGGCACCCACTTTTATCCCATGTGTATCCAGCGGGTAGAACCCGGCTATTTCATCCCATATCAAGATAAACCGAGCAACTGGCCACGTTTAACTGGACTTTACCTTGCTCAACGGCGTCTTGCAGCCAGCTTATCCATCATAATACCGACTCATTTCTGCTGAGATGTGGTATTATCAGTGGTCAGCGTAAACAGTTATTTATGTGCTTTCCCGCAGCCATTCCCGCTAACTGACTATTCTCGAAACACACTACCTCCAATCTACGCATCGCGCTTAGTAGACTTATTCCCTCTTCGCATAATGTCGTTGTAATCCGTTCCTGTTGTTACCCAGCAGAAACTTTGCTTTTCAATAATATTCGTCAGCAAGCTGGCCCGGAAAACACTATGCACATAGAAATCATCACCACGCCTACTGAGGCATTAAAAGAAAGCGGATTTGGGTCGCTAACGGCATGTAACAGCGTTTTAAACTCTATCAGGAGAATGGAACACACTGCTGAATTGAATGTGTGCCAGAGCAAGAACTGCCTGAATGGAATTATTGAAAGAAAACCTGATCTGGTTGTTCTGGCGGTAAAATATATTCCGATTACAAATGAACCGGATATCTGGCTGGCTGATTATTTTCACCAGCACAAGATTAACTTTACTGGATCAACAAGGGATATTCTGGAATTCGATTCCAACAAAGTTAAAGCAAAAATGCATTTGACCAACAAAGGCATAAAAACCGCCAACTACTTCATCGCCACACCTGGCCAGTATAACAACGCAAGTGAACTACCCGTTACCTTTCCACTATTTCTGAAACCACTGGATGCTGCAAACGGTAATGGCATCGATGATTCATCTTTTGTGAAAAACTTTTTCGACTTCGAAAACAAGGTTGCATCACTCTATCGTTTATTCGCTCAACCCGTTCTGGCCGAAGAATATCTAGATGGTCGTGAGTTTACGGTTGCCGTTATCAAAAACAGCAATAACAGTTTGCTTCTATCCGCAGTTGAAATCATACCCCCGACATCAGGCAACGGCCTCAGAATACTGGGTTCACAGACAAAAAAAGATGATTCGGAAAAGATGGTGGCTATTGGCGACAACGAAACCAGAAGTGGAGTAATGGAACTCGCCGCTGCTGCCTTTATCAATCTGGGCGTAAGGGACTTCGGCCGAATCGATGTTAAAACAAACAAAAGTGGCGAGTGCTTTTTCATGGAGGCAAACCTTGTTCCAGGCATGACGTATGGTTCCAGCTATTTCCCTGAGGCCTGTAGGTTAGCCCATAACTTTGATTACGATAAGGTGGTTGAATTACTCCTGTCCGGGGGCGTCGCACGTCACTCCTCAAGCCTGCCACCCAACTTACAACCCGACACCGACGACCTCGTTGTGACATTATAAAATACAAACTAATACAGGAATCACTAGCGTATGTCTGATCAGCTTTTAGTCGAAGTTTTACGTAACGGCATTGTCGAGAGCCGCCATTATGGTGCCGCTGTTGTCAGTGATTTCGAAGGTAATATTATAGAAAGCTGGGGCAATATCGATGCGCTGGTATTCCCACGCTCTGCACTAAAGCCGATACTGGCTATTCATTTGATTGAGAGCGGCGCCAGTGACCACTATTCCCTGAGTGATGCAGAGTTATCATTGGCCTGTTCATCACATCAGGGAGAGCTCATACATCAAAAGCTGGTGGAGTCATGGCTAGACCGACTCGGGTTGACTGAAGCTCATCTGGCATGTGGCCCGGTATTGCCTGAGGATACAGAGAGGGCTCATCAGCTACTGGCATCAGGCCAGCAGGGGTGTCGTATCTACCATAACTGCTCGGGCAAGCACACCGGTTTTTTAACCACGGCACTGCATCTGAATTTAGCGCTGGATAACTACCATTTACTCGATCATCCATTGCAACAACTTTCAATCGATATCCTTTCCGACCTGGCTGGGGTTGACCTTAAACAGTACCCAATGGGCATAGATGGCTGCGGCCTACCTGCACCCACTATGCCATTAATCCAGCTAGGCCGTGCCATGGCTCGCTTCGCCAGACCTGTGGGCCTGTCTGACAGCCGAACTCATGCAATTTACCGACTGCATAAGGCGATTACCAATGAACCGCTTTATATCGCAGGGCATGGAACGGTTGTGTCTGAGCTGAATGAAGTAACAAAAGGTGCTGTACTCGCCAAAACCGGTGCCGAGGGCATAGTAACAGCCGCCTTACCAGCACGTGGTTTAGGTATAGCCCTGAAAATAGCTGATGGAAGCGCCCGCGCACGCTCCGTTGCCTTGCTGGCGATTCTCGATCACCTCAATGCACTATCTAATGATGAAAAGTTCAGGCTGGCGTCACATATCACACCACCAATCATCAACTCCAGAGGACTGACGGTGGGCAAAATCCGCCCGGCCGAATCCTGGATAGGCAAAACAGGCTAAGTCGATCC
>JBFFND010000213.1:0-4899 GCA_041563375.1 Gammaproteobacteria bacterium
AGTGCAAATAGCAATGTAGTTGTGGCCAGCACATAGGGGTGGCGCAGGTGTTCTTCGATCAGGTCCTTGAACAGCAGGCCGCACAGGCCAACCGGAATGGTGCCGAGCAATACCGCCCAGGCAAGTTTGGCATCGGCATCCATGCCCCTGCCCGTTATCGAACCCAGCCAGGAGACGGTCATTTTGCTCAGCTCACGGCGAAAATACAGTACCACCGCAGCCAGTGTACCCACATGCACCGCCACGTCGAAGGCCAGTCCCTGGTCCTGCCAGCCGGTGAGTATGGGCACCAGGATCAGGTGTGCTGAACTGGAGACGGGGAGAAATTCGGTGACACCCTGCACCAGGGCGAGAATTAAAATCTGTAAAAAATCCATTATGCTTCCGTTGGCTATTTTCTATTTTTATTATTTATCTGTTTTTTAATCGCACTGTGCTTTGCGCTTACAAACTGTAACGCAAATCACGCAGGCTGAAACCGGGCACGTTCTGCTTCAGTCCTTTCGACAGGCCGATCACTTTAAAGCGCTCGCCCATTTCGCCGGGCAGGCTCAGGGTTTTCATCTGCTGCACCAGTTGCAGTTGCTCCCGTTCGCTTGCGCAGTTGACTGCCTGCATCGCTTCACTCAGGCCGCAGTCGAGCAGGAAATTACCCTGCGAGGTAAAGCCGTCCACATCCAGCCCGGCCTGCAGCGCGGCTTCGGCCACCGCGGTAAAATCGACAAAGGCGGTGAGATCCTGCAGGCCTGGATACCACAGCGGCGCATCCAGTGCACGGTGTCGATAATACCCGATAAAGGTGCCCATATGCCGCTCGGCGCAATAATATTCACTGCGGGTGTAACCGTAATCGATCAGATAGATCGCGCCCTGCTCGATACAGCCGGCAACCGCTTCAAGCCAGGGCGTAATCGCCCGGTTGATTTCACTGTGGTATTCCACGCCCGGCACGGTTTCAATCTGCAACGCCTCGACCTGCTGTTGCAGTGATTCATCGGCGAGCCGTGATTGCATTTGCAACTCGGGCTTATTATCAGACCCCTGCAGGCTCACCCCCTGCTCGTACACCTTGCCGTCTTTTATACTGAAGCGGGTCACCGGCATCGCATCCAGCACTTCATTGGCAATCACGATCAGCTTCTGCGCAGTGTCCGGTAACTGGTCCAGCCAGTGCACGCAGTGCAGTAACTCCGGCACCTGCTGTTGCAGGGTCTGCTGCTGGCGCTGGCGCAGCTCGGCACTGAGCTCGACAATCAGGTAACGCTCGGGCAGTTGCCCCAGTGAGTTTAATTCCGCCAACAGGTCTGTCGCCAGCTGCCCCGAGCCTGCACCGAATTCCAGCAGGCTGGCGGCGGGAATGTCTGCCAGCAATTGCGAAACCGGGCGTGCCAGGGTGCGCGCAAACAGCGAACCGATTTCCGGCGCGGTGATAAAGTCACCGGCCTCACCGAACTTGTGCAGGCCGGCGCTGTAATAGCCCAGCCCCGGCGCATACAGGGCGAGCTGCATATACTCGGCAAAGGAAATCCAGCCGCCCGCCTGCTCGATCCGCTGCGCGATCAGCTCAGCCAGTTTTGCACTGTGCTGCTTTTCAATGTCGGTGGGTTGCGGTAGATTGACGCTTTGCATGCAGGTTTTTTCTTTTAATTATTCAGCTTTTACTTACAAGCCATATTATCAAGCCATTCTATGACACAACAGCAACAGAACCAAAGTCAGAATTCGGGCCAGAATCCGTGCCAGAACCAGGGCAACGAAACAAAAGTCGCACTGATTACCGGTGCCGCGGCGCGCATTGGCGCGGAAATATGCCGCACCCTGCACACTGCCGGCATGAACGTGGTGATCCATTACCGCTCTTCGTCCCGTCATGCCGAAGAACTGTGCGAGTCACTGAATCTGCAACGCGCTAATTCTGCGGCGATTCTACAGGCGGATTTACTCGACACCGCCGCACTGCCAACGTTGGTGTTGCAGGCCGCGGCCATCTGGGAACGGCTGGATGTACTGGTGAATAATGCCTCCAGCTTTTACCCGACGCCGGTGGGTGAAATCACCGAAGCCCACTGGGATGACCTGATGGGCACCAACCTGAAAGCGCCGATTTTTTTATCCCAGGCTGCCATGCCTTATATAAAACGCCAGCAGGGCTGCATTATTAATATTGTGGATGTGCACGGTTTCCGGCCGATGAAGAACCACCCGGTGTACAGTGCCGCCAAGGCCGGGCTGGCGATGCTGACCCAGTCGCTGGCCAGGGAGCTTGGGCCGGAGATACGCGTCAACGGGGTCGCCCCCGGCGCGATTATGTGGCCGGAGAGTGAACTGGACCCGGCGGTGCAAACCTCGATCCTGGAACGCACTGCACTGAAGCGCCAGGGTGATCCGCAGGACATTGCCAGGACGGTGAAGTTTCTGATAATGGACGCTGACTATATTACCGGCCAGGTGATACCGGTGTGTGGCGGGCGCAGTATTAATATTTAAAGCGGCTGGATCGATTCAGGATGGTAAGGAAAAATCGAAGTCGATCGGCTGCAGCACTTCTTTTGATTTATCAAACGCCTCCCACAGCTCGTCGTAACGTTTATGCTTCAGCGGGTGACGCAGCTCACCGGCTATTTCCGCCAGTGGCCAGAGCACGAAGGCGCGCTTGAGGATTTCATCCCGCGGCAGTTCCAGCTTGCCATCCTTCAGCACCAGGTCGTCATATAGCAGCAGGTCCAGATCGAGGGTTCGCGAGGAAAAACGCGGGCCACTGCGATCACGGCCGTGGGCATCTTCTATTTCGCGCAGCGCCTGGTACACGCTGTGTACATCTTCATCGGTGTGCAGGCCGACCACCATATTGTAGAAGTCCTCACCCTCGAAGCCCACCGCCTCGCTGCGGTACACCGAGGACAGCTGCAGCTCGCCAAAGCGTTGCCGCAGCGCAGCCACGCCGGCACGGGTGAGCGCTTCACGGTCGATATTGCTGCCCAGACTGATGTAAACCATTGCCATATCAGGCCTTGCTGCGCTCGATAATCACGCCCACGTCCTGTGAGCCGGTGACCGCGCCGGGCTTGCTCAGGCGCAGTTTCAGCCAGGGCACGTCGAATTCATTGAGCACGATCTGTGCACAGTTTTCCGCCAGTGCTTCCACCAGCTGGAATTCCGAACCGCTGACAAAATCAATCAGCCGCTTGGCCACCGATTTATAATCCAGCGTGTCATCAATGTGGTCGGTTTCGCCGGCACGGCGGATGTCGGTGCCCATTTCCAGGTCCAGGCTCACGGTCTGGCGGATCTCCCTTTCCCAGTCATAAATGCCAATCACGGTCTCAATGCGCAGGTCGCGTATGTATACAATATCCATAGTTTTCTTTGAATTCTTCTGTTAATGCCCGGGGGGATAGCTGTAAATTGTTTATTTTCAGTAGGTTAGGCAGGATTAATCTGCTAAAATCCGTGCTCACTATACCGCGAAGTCTGTGCCGCTGCCAATCCTCCCGATGCGCTATCAGTGCCGGGGCGGGGGTTTTGACGGAAATTTTCACTTCGGCCCGTGAGAATTGCTTGTTTAGCCCGGATGAATCCGGTATGATCACGCCCCTTCGTATTTTCAGAGTTTGTTCGCTAAAAATCAGCAACAGGCTCCATTATTTGAGATTTTTGACTGGAGTCATCCATGGCTAGAGTATGTCAGGTCACCGGTAAGAAGCCGATGGCAGGTAACAATGTATCACACGCGCATAACAAGACGCGTCGTCGTTTTTTGCCTAATCTGCACAACCACCGTTTCTGGGTGGAGAGCGAAAAGCGTTTTATTAAACTGCGTGTTTCTGCATCCGGTATGCGTGTTATCGACAAGAAAGGCATCGATACTGTGCTGACTGAAATGCGCGCCCGTGGCGAAAAGGTTTAAGGAACAGGATCATGCGTGAAAAAATCAGACTCGTTTCATCTGCCGGTACAGGTCATTTCTATACCACAGACAAAAACAAGAAAAACATGCCTGAGAAAATGGAGATCAAGAAGTTTGATCCCACTATTCGCAAGTATGTGATGTATAAAGAAGCCAAGATCAAGTAAGGCTTTTCACTACACAGAAAAAACCCGCACAGTCTGCGGGTTTTTTTGTGTCAGCATTTTGTAACTATACTACCTGCAAAGCGCAACCATGGCAGACAACACATGCCATACTGCAGGGGGCAAGACGCTTCTGCTTAAGTGACTCGCCAACAGAAACTTCAAGGAAATGATAACCATGGCTGAAATTCTCGTGGCTCGACAACCGGTCTACACTCGTGACCTTGAGGTTTATGCCTACGAACTCAGCCCACAGACCGAACAGTCTCACAGCCAGCCCCCGTCCGACCAGGACAGCTCGCAACTGATTATCGATGCCTTTATGGATATCGGCATTGAACGACTGACCCGTAAAAGCCTCGCCCTGATCAGCCTGTCGGAACACTTTTTAAAAAGCGATTATGTGCTGCCCCTGCCTGCTCCCCAGGTGATCCTGAAAATTCCCGCCCAGCTGCAGATCAACGACGAGATACTGGCCGGCATTCTGCGCCTGCACAAGCAGGGCCATAAACTGGCGTTGGAAAACTACCTGCAGCATCCGGCATTGCAGCCGCTGGCAAAGCTGGCGGACATTATTGTGGTCAATATTAATGAGTTGCAGGACGCACAGCTCGGGCAGCAACTGGCCGCATTGAAAAAGCAGCACCCGCTGGTGCTCGCTGACCACGTCAACAGTCACGAACAGTACGAAAACTGCCTGCGTCTGGGCGCCGATTATATCCAGGGTTATTTTCTCAACCGGCCACGCATTGTGCGCGGTGAGTCGCTGAGCGCCAGCCAGATGAATGTGATTAACCTGCTATCGACCCTGCACAATCCGGACACCGA
>JBFFND010000214.1:0-4891 GCA_041563375.1 Gammaproteobacteria bacterium
CGTCCTGTGATTTTGCCCCTGCGTAGAAAGCATTTTCGGCAAGTGACAGGGAAGGTTGTCGCAAGCCCATCATTTGAGAAGCAATTTGCCCGTTCGGTATTGAGCTGTTTCCCCTTCGCACAAGCTGATGAACGAGTGATTTTTGTGGAAGCTTTATTCCGGGCGTCCTGCCCTCCACCCTTCGGGACATGCAAGCATGTTTAAAATTGCTCCCGGCAATTTTACCTGCGAGGATGTCTGAGCGAATCATGCTTTCTATGATTCGTGAGCTATTCGCATCATCCATGATGCTCACCCTTCGGGCCAGGCAAAGCCTGTTTAAATTTGCTCCCGGCAAATTTATCCGCAGCAGCCGCAAAAATCGGGAGTGAAGAAGGCACTTTTATTTTTGCTGTATAAAATAAAAGCTTGTGTGCCGGGGCGGCATTCTTTTGCTTACTTTTCTGTTGCTGAAGACAGAAAAGTGAGTCGCCAGAAAGGCGAAACAGCACAGATCAGAAACTTATGATGGTAAAAATTAATTTACAAACTATAGCACCAGCATACGTTTCGGTGCGACCTTGCCATCATCCAGGATAGTGCCAACACCAATAAACACATCATCGGCATACAGCCTGACCATGCCTTCTGTCGGCGCACCGGACACCTGAACCGCCTGTCCCAGTTTAACGTAATAGGCACTGTCTGCATCCAGGACAATCAGCGGCCAGTCATTGATGCCGCTGTCACAGGGTAACAGATGACTGTCCAGTGCTTCGAAGCCCTGTTCTGCCAGCTGCTGTAACTCCTCCAGAGTAACCATCGCCTGCTGATACGGACCTACACTGAGACGTCTTAGTTCGGTAACATAAGCACCGCAATTCAGTGCCTCGCCGATATCTTCTGCCAGGGTACGCACATAGGTGCCTTTGGAGCAATGGGTTTGCAATTCCGCTTCACCGTTTTCATATGACAGCAGCTGCAGCGAGTAAATCGTAACCGGACGCGGCTTACGTTCAACTTCTATACCCTGGCGCGCCAGGTCATACAACCGCTGGCCGTCTTTTTTCAGTGCCGAGTACATCGGCGGCACCTGCTGTATATCGCCGGTAAACTGTGGCAGACAGGCCTCAATCTCCGCCGCGGTTATGTGCTCGAAAGGACGCGAGTTAATCACCTCACCTTCCGCATCGCCGGTGGCAGTCTGTTCACCCAGTTTGCATTTAAACCGGTAAACCTTGTCTGCATCAAGCAGGAAGGCGGATATTTTTGTCGCCTCACCCAGACAGATGGGCAACATACCCGTGGCCAGTGGATCGAGACTGCCGGTATGCCCCGCCTTGTTTGCATCGAATAAACGCTTCACTTTTTGCAGTGCATGGTTTGATGAAACATTGAGTGGCTTATCCAGCAACACTACGCCGTTAACTGAACGACCTTTTTTGTTACGCGCCATGACTTATTAAAGACCTGAAATAAAACCTGAAAGATTAAACCTTAACTAAATGAAACTTAGTCGTCGGCATCGGCATCTGTTGAACGCGCTTTGGCAATCAGCGATTCCATACTGGTGCCGCGCTCGATACTAACGTCATATACAAATTTTAATGACGGCACAATTCGTGAGCGAATCCGGTGTGATAACTGATGACGTAAAAAACCTGCCGCCTTGTTTAAGGCTTCGCTCGCCGGCTCCCGATCTTCATCATTAAGCACGGTAAAATAGACGATGGCATTACTTAAATCACGGCTGACTTTAACCGCTGTAAAGGAAACCCAGTTAACACGGGGGTCTTTGATTTCATCACGCACCAGCTCAGCCAGTTCACGACGAACCTGTTCCGCCATACGCTGCGAACGAGAAAATTCTTTTGGCATGATATTATCCTGAAAGATAACCGGGCAGCGATGCTGCCCGGTCTATCACTGATTTACAGTGTGCGTTCAACCTCAACGCGTTCGAAGACTTCAATCTGGTCGCCAACTTTAACGTCATTGTAGTTTTTCACGCCAATACCACATTCGGTACCACTGCGAACTTCATCCACGGCGTCTTTAAAGCGACGCAGCGACTCAAGTTCACCTTCGTAAATAACCACATTATCACGCAGTACGCGAATCGGCTGGCTTCGCTTGATCGTGCCTTCGGTCACAATACAACCTGCAATCAGGCCGAACTTGGGCGACTTGAAGACATCCTTCACTTCTGCCAGACCAATAATGTCTTCTCTGTATTCAGCAGACAACATACCAGTCAACGCTTTACGCACGTCGTCGATCAGGTCATAGATAACACTGTAATAGCGCATATCAACGCCACGCTCTGCAACCGACTTACGCGCGGTTGCATCGGCACGGACATTAAAGCCAAGCACCACTGCATTGGAGGCCGCTGCCAGGCTGATGTCGGTATCATTAATACCACCCACACCGGAACCAACAATCGCAACATCGACTTCATCATTGTCCTGTGCCAGCTTCATCAGTGCATCACGGATTGCTTCCAGACTGCCCTGCACATCCGCTTTAAGCAGGATATTGAGCATCTTGACTTCACCCTGACCCATGTTGTTGAACAACGAGTCCAGCTTGGCCTGCTGTTGTGCAGCGAACTTGATATCGCGCTCTTTATGGCTACGACTGGCTGCCAGTTCACGCGCTGTACGCTCATCCGCCATCACCTGAATCTGGTCACCCGCTGCCGGGGTGGCAGACAGACCCAGCACCACGGCAGGAATCGATGGTCCCGCTTCGTCAATCTGCTGACCACTTTCATCAAACATGGCACGGATACGACCGTACTCCTGGCCCGCCAGCAGAATATCACCTTTCTTCAGGCAACCCTTCTGAACCAGCACAGTAGTCGTCACACCGCGTCCCTTGTCCAGGGTGGCTTCAACTACAATACCCTGCGCAGGACCTCTGGATGGCGCTTTCAGTTCCATAATTTCCGCCGTCAGGCTCACAGCATCCAGCAGATCATCAATGCCCTCGCCGGTTTTCGCCGAGACATTAACGAACATGGTGTCGCCACCCCACGCCTCCGGAATTACATCATGGCCACCCAGTTCGGTTTTAACCCGTTCCGGGTCGGCGTCTTCCTTATCAATTTTATTCACTGCAACAATCAGGGGCACACCTGCTGCCTTGGCATGCTGAATTGCTTCAATGGTCTGTGGCATCACGCCATCATCGGCGGCCACTACCAGAATAACAATGTCCGTTGCCTGTGCACCACGTGCGCGCATAGCTGTGAATGCTGCGTGACCCGGCGTATCGAGGAAGCTGATAACACCCTTGTCGGTTTGTACATGATACGCACCAATGTGCTGCGTAATACCACCGGCCTCACCGGAGGCCACCTTGGAGGCACGGATAAAATCCAGCAACGATGTTTTACCATGATCGACGTGCCCCATAATGGTCACCACCGGCGGTCTTGGCTGTACCTCACCCAGTTCTTCATCGGCAGTTGCCAGTAGAATATTTTCACGATCATCTGCTGACGATGCTCTGGCTTTATGCCCGCATTCTTCAACAATCAGAATCGCGGTTTCCTGATCGATCACCTGATTGATGGTTGCCATAACACCCATCTTCATCATTACCTTGATCAGCTCCGCCGACTTCATCGACATCTTGGCGGCGAGATCAGATACCTTGATGGTTTCAGGCACATCCACGTCGTACACCATTTTCGCAACCGGCTTTTCAAACGCATGCTTTGCAGCCGCATTATCTGCTGCCAGATCCTTGCGGTGTGGTTTCTTCGAACGACCACCACTTTTTCCCGAGGCAATATGCAGTTCTTTTCTGCCGTAACGGGTTTCTGATTTATTCTTGTCATCGTCCTTGCGTGATTTTTTCTTACGACCTTTATCCGGCTTGTCTTCGATTACATCAGGGACAATCGGCTCGACAATAACTGGCTCGTCACTCGCCTTACCACGAGTTTTTTCTTCCGCCTGTTTGCGTGCTTCCTGCTCTGCCTGCTGCTTCGCCTGCTCATCCAGTTCACGCTGCTTTGCAGCATCTTTGGAGCGCTGAATGGCTTCTTCTTCAGCTTGCTGGCGTTCAGCTTCACGCGCTTCTTTTTCGGCAATCAGCCGTTGAATCTCAGCCTTTTCCTTTTCTCTGGCATCATCCACTTCACCATTTTTGGAAAAGGTACGCTTTTTACGCACTTCAACATTAACTGTTTTACTGCCACCAGCACGCAACTCCGAGGTAGTTTTGCGCTTCAGAGTAATTTTGCTCTTACCACCGCTGGCCGCGTCATTTTTACCGTGGCTGCTACGCAAGTGGTCAAGCAGTTTGACTTTCTGTTCATCGGTAATTTCGGTATCGGCATTATCTGCTTCGATACCGGCTTCTTTTAATTGTTCAAGCAGTCGCTCAACGGGTGCACCGACCACCTCAGAGAGCTGCTTGACTGTAACTTTTGACATATGTGTCGTCTCCCCCAGTGTGCTTACTGGTTTGCCTCATCTTGATTTTCAAACCAGGGCGCACGTGCAGTCATAATGAGTGCACTGGCACGCTCTTCAGTCATTTCATCGATATCCATCAGGTCATCGATCGCCTGTTCCGCCAGATCTTCCATGGAGTAAACACCTTTGGATGCAAGCTGCTGCGCAAGTGTTGCATCCATACCTTCCATGTCCAGCAAGTCCTGCTGTGGTTCATTTTCCTTTTCTTCCTGCGATATCGCCTTCATTAACAGTGCATCCCGTGCACGGCCACGCAGTTCTTCCACAATTTCTTCGTCGAATTCATCAATGCTGAGGAATTCACTTTCCGGCACATAGGCCACTTCCTCAATACTGGAGAAGCCTTCAGATGCGAGAATAACCGCTACTTCTTCGTCTACGTCCAGCTGGCTCATAAACAGCTCAACCAGAACCCGGCCTTC
>JBFFND010000215.1:0-4891 GCA_041563375.1 Gammaproteobacteria bacterium
ATCTGAATAACCGCCAGACCTACGGACATAGCATGGTGGTTAATCCCTGGGGTAATGTGCTGGGCAGCGTGGGTACCGGTCCCGGCGTGGTGATCACCGACATTGAGAAAAGCGTGCTCAATACCACACGTAAAAATTTCCGTGTGCTGCATCATCGCCGTTTGAACTGTGGTATTAGCAAGGCCGGCTGATTATGTTTTCACAGGCCTGCCAGCTCGGTTAGTGCTAATCTGTTTTTCGCAAACGCACTAGCGTTTGCCGGCACCACCGGCTTTCATTAATACCCGGTCCATCGCGCGCGAACTGAGTATGCGTTTCAGAAAACCCATCACATAGGTCGGCTTGGTGACGTAGTAACGTACCTGCGGGCGTTTTGCGCTGAGTGCGTGCAGCACTTTCTGGTACACTGCATCCGGTCCCAGGGTGAAAGGTGCGGCGGGTCCCGGTTTATTGAGGCGTTCGATCATCGACTGGTAGTTTTGCCGATGCGGGCTGTTATCGGCGCGAATGTATTTCTGGAAGGCCTTGAAGGCGTTCTGGCGAAAATGGCTTTCAATTGGCCCCGGCTCGATCAGGCTGAGGTGAATCCCGCTGCCGTGAAGTTCCTGGCGCAATGTATCCGTGAGGCCTTCCAGTGCAAACTTGCTGCCATTGTAGGCGCCGCGGTAGGGCATGGCGGCAAAGCCGAGGATGGAGCTGTTCTGGATAATGCGGCCATAACCCTGTTTGCGCATCACCGGTATCACCAGGTTGGTCAGTTCCAGCGTGCCGAACACATTGGTTTCAAACTGCGCACGCAGTGCCTCGCGGCTTAAATCCTCCACCGCGCCGGGCAGGCCAAAGGCACCGTTATTGAACAGGCCGTAAAGGCGGTTATCGGTTTGTTCGAGTACGCGAATCAGCGCGTTTTTAATCGAGAGCGAGCTGTCCAGGTCCAGTTGCAGGCTGTTTAAGCCAAACTGGCGCAGTGTCTCAACGTCTTCGGCCTTGCGCGCGCTGGCAAACACCCGGTAGCCCGCCTGTTGCAGTTGCCGCGCGACATATAAGCCAATGCCGCTGGAACAGCCGGTAATCAGCACCGGTTTGTCGTGTGGGGTGGGATTTGTCTGGCTGGAATTCACAATAGCCTCTTTGTCTGACTGATATGTGTAAATTTCGTCTGTTTTTGTCGCCGCTGATTTGGCAGCAGGCCCGCAGCGCATTATAATACCGGCCTTTTCGTCCTGCCGCACGGTGGATTTTTACGGGCCTGCAGATTACCTGCACCATTCCATCTATTCGGCTTCGCTGCTTCGGCAGGGCAGGCTAGTTGTTACATTACATACCTTGGGAAGCATTATGCGCAGTCACTACTGTGGTCAGGTGGATGAAAACCTGGTCGATCAGGAAATAGAATTATGTGGATGGGTCAACCGTCGTCGAGACCACGGTGGCGTTATCTTTGTCGATCTGCGTGACCGCGAAGGCATTGTGCAGGTGGTATTCGATCCTGATCGTCCGGAGATGTTCGCCCTGGCTGAACGCATTCGTAATGAATACGTGCTCAAGGTTAAAGGCCGGGTGCGCCTGCGCGACGAGGCGGTGGTGAACAACAATATAAAAACCGGTAAAATCGAAGTGCTGGGGCTGGAGCTTGAGGTGCTGAATGCATCGGAAACACCGCCATTCCAGCTGGATGATGAAGGTGTGCATGAGGATAACCGCCTCAAGTACCGCTATATCGATCTGCGTCGAGATGAAATGCAGCAACGCATGCGCATGCGCACCCAGGTCACCGGCTTTATTCGTCGCTTTATGGAAGACAATGGCTTCTGGGATATCGAAACACCGATGCTGACCCGTGCCACGCCGGAAGGTGCCCGTGACTACCTGGTGCCCAGCCGTACCCACCAGGGTGAATTCTTCGCCCTGCCTCAGTCACCACAGCTGTTCAAGCAGTTGCTGATGATGTCGGGGATGGACCGCTATTACCAGATCGTACGTTGTTTTCGTGACGAGGATCTGCGTGCCGACCGTCAGCCGGAGTTTACCCAGGTGGATATAGAAACCTCGTTTATGGACGAGAACCAGGTCATGCAGGTTACCGAAGAGCTGATTCGTGAGCTGTTTGCCCATGTGCTGGAAGTCGCATTGCCCAACCCGTTCCCGCGTATGACCCATGCCGAGGCAATGAGCCGTTTTGGTTCCGACAAGCCGGATCTGCGGATTGATATGGAACTGGTGGATATCGGGGATTTGATGGATAACGTCGAGTTCAAGGTGTTCGCTGCACCGGCAAAAGACCCCAAGGGCCGCCTGGTGGTGTTGCGCGTGCCCCAGGGTGCGGGCCTGAGCCGTAAGGAAATTGACGGTTACACTGATTTTGTCGGCCGTTACGGTGCCAAGGGTCTGGCCTGGATCAAGGTAAACGATGTGGCAGCGGGACGTGAAGGCTTGCAATCACCGATCGTTAAATTCCTGCCCGATGAAGCGCTGGATGCAATACTGCAGCGCACCGGCACAGAAACCGGCGACCTGCTGTTCTTTGGTGCCGGTGACGCCAGAATGGTGAATGAGTCGATGGGCGCACTGCGGGTGCAGCTGGGTCATGATCTGAACCTGGTAGCCCGTGAATGGAAACCGTTGTGGGTAGTGGACTTCCCGATGTTTGAGTGGAATGACCGCGAAGAGCGCTGGGATGCACTGCATCATCCGTTTACTGCGCCCAGCTGTTCGGTTGAAGAACTGCAGAACAACCCCGGTGAAAGCCTGTCCCGTGCCTATGACATGGTGCTGAACGGCTGTGAACTGGGCGGTGGCTCGGTGCGTATCCATAATGCCGAGATGCAGCAAAGCGTGCTGAAAATTCTGGGGATTAGTGAGCAGGAAGCCGAGGACAAGTTTGGTTTCCTGTTGAATGCACTGAAATACGGTTGTCCTCCCCATGCGGGTCTGGCCTTTGGCCTGGATCGTCTGGTGATGCTGATGACCGGTGCGGCCTCAATTCGTGATGTGATGGCCTTCCCGAAAACCCAGACGGCGGCCTGTCTGCTCACCGATGCGCCATCCGAAGTGTCTGCGGCACAGTTGAAAGAGCTGAATATCCGTATTCGCAAGCCGGTGGCTGAGGGCTGATTTTAAGCTGCGCCTGTTTGTTAAAAAGACAAAAGCAGAAGAAAACGCAAATAAACGCTAACAACGCGAATAAACGCAAATTTATGTTGGCCGGATCAAACGCAGTGGATATCCGGCATCTATGAAGTGCGATGGACAACTTTAACAGTCATCTGCTGTATTAAAGCCTGTTCTGAAAAGCGCATGTATTTGCGTTTATTTGCGTTCATTCGCGTTTTCTTTTTGTTCAAGCTCACGCTCAAACTGATCCGCCAGCTCACGGCGGATGCGCGCACGGTAGGCATTGCGGGCGTAGTCTCTAATCGAGTGAGTATTTTTTTCCAGCTCGTCAGCTTCCCTGCGCAGTTCTTCAATGGCTTCGCGGCGACTGAGTTTTCTCTCTTCTGTCATTGGCATTACCTTTTATCTCAAACGATCATATACTGACCTGACTATACTGTTATTGGCCAGATCAATTTACATTCAGGCTGTGGGTGTTTATCAGCCCTGATGGGCTAACAGGCAATATCCCCACATAGAGATAGTTGAATTCCCGCCTGCAGCCCTTATAGTCTGTAGTAATGAGTAGTCGACGCCCGGAGTCCGTGCTGGTGGTTGTGTATACCGCCGATCAGCAATGCCTGATGCTGCAGCGCAGACAGCCCGCAGGCTTCTGGCAGTCGGTAACCGGCGGACTGGAGGCGGGCGAATCAGCCGAAGCCTGTGCGCAGCGCGAACTGCTGGAAGAAACCGGCATTGATGCACAGCCGCTTAACAGCGGGATTGTGAATTGTTTCGAAATACTGCCGCAGTGGCGGCATCGTTATGATCCGCGACACAGGACCAATACCGAATATGTATTCAGTGTCTGCCTGCCTGAAAAACTGATACCGCTTCTGAATCCACAGGAACATGTCGGCTATGCCTGGCTGGATGCAGGGCAGGCGATTAAGCGCTGTTTCTCACACACCAATGCCGAGGCGATACGACGCATTGTGTTATCAGAAAATAAATGAAACAACTGAGCTTATCAGTTGCTTCCTACTACAACTGGAAAGAAGATTGTTATGAATGCCGTTGCGATACAACCCTATGCTTTGCTGGACGATGAAGAGTGCACACAGCGCATTATTGCGGCAAAGAAAAAACTCGGTGAGCGACTGGTTATTCTGGGGCACCATTACCAGCGCGACGAGGTGTTCGAGCATTCCGATTTTACCGGCGACTCGCTTAAACTATCCCGCGCGGCAGCCGCCTCGAAAGCCGAGTACATTGTATTCTGTGGCGTGCACTTTATGGCAGAAGTGGCCGATATACTGTCGCGTCCGGAACAGATTTCAATTTTGCCGGATATGGCGGCGGGCTGTTCCATGGCGGACATGGCTAACCTGGCCAAGGTAGAAAAAGCCTGGCGTGAACTGTCGACGGTGCTGGATCCCGACGAGATGGTGACGCCGGTCACCTATATTAATTCGGCTGCGGATTTAAAGGCCTTTTGCGGCAGCCACGGCGGTATTGTCTGCACCTCCACCAATGCACGTCATGTGCTGGAATGGTCATTCAAGCAGCGTGAAAAAGTCCTGTTTTTCCCCGATCAGCACCTGGGGCGCAATACCGGTGCGAAGATGGGTATACCACTGGATGAAATGGTGGTGTGGGATTTTGATCAGGAGATGGGCGGGCTCACGCCTGAGCAGATTAAAAACGCCAGGATGATTTTATGGAAGGGTTTCTGTTCGGTGCATCAGATGTTCACGCCCGGGCAGATTGATAACTTCAAGCAGCAGTACCCCGAGAC
>JBFFND010000216.1:0-4865 GCA_041563375.1 Gammaproteobacteria bacterium
CCACCGGCACCCACAGTGTGGGCCTGGCGGCGCGGATGATTGCCTATGGCGATGCGGATGTGATGATTGCCGGCGGCGCTGAAAAAGCCTCATCGCCACTGGGCATGGGAGGCTTCGCGGCAGCCCGTGCATTGTCTCGCAATAACGATAACCCGGAAGCGGCGAGTCGCCCATGGGACAAGGACCGTGACGGCTTTGTGCTGGGTGACGGTGCCGGGGTGATGATTCTGGAAGAATACGAGCACGCCAAAGCCCGGGGTGCGAAAATCTACGCTGAAATGGCTGGCTTTGGTATGAGCGGTGATGCCTACCATATGACCAGTCCCTCGGAAGGTGGTGAAGGTGCAGCGCGTTGCATGGTGAATGCCATCAAGGATGCGGGCATGAATCCGGATCAGGTGGATTTTGTGAATGCCCACGGCACCTCGACCCCGGCGGGTGATATTGCAGAAACCGAAGCGGTAAAGCGTGCATTTGGTGATCATGCGAAGAAGCTGGCGGTGACTTCAACCAAATCCATGACCGGTCACCTGCTGGGTGCCGCCGGTGGTGTTGAAGCGGTGTTTACGGTAATGAGCCTGTACCACCAGGTGGCAACGCCGACCATTAATCTGGACAACCAGGATCCTGCCTGTGATCTGGATTATGTGCCCAATGTCGCACGGGATATGAAAATCGATGTGGCGCTGTCCAATTCCTTCGGCTTTGGTGGCACCAACGGTACGGTGCTGTTTAAAAAAATCTAGGCTACCTCACCTTGCCGATGCATATATCGGCAAGGTGGTATCTGCTGTTATGCATCTCGTATCGACAGATTGTCGCTCAAGGCTGACAGCCCAGCTACAAACTCCAGACCCACTCCCGGTTGCTAATCCATGGCGCAAGATCAGATGAAGCAGGCATTGATCATAAAGACTTTGGCCAGTGTTCCCGATCTGCTGGCCCTGCACGCCCGCCATCCCGCACGTTATCCTCATTTACTCAGCAGTAATGCACAGCGGATTAATCCGCAGCAGCCATCGCAAACGCAAACCCCATCTCAATCACACGCCCCACGTTTTGATATTCTATTTGCCTGTCCGCAGCAAACCATTCACAGTGAACAGACAGGGTTTCTGGCACAGCTGGATGCCGCCTGGCAGGCTGAAGCTGAGCAGTTCTATCTGGCACAGCCAGTGAGCGAGACGTCGGCGCAGGCGGCTGATTTGCCGTTTACAGGCGGCTGGTTCCTCTATCTGGGCTATGAGCTGGCACAGCAAATTGAGCCGGGTCTGCAGCTACCTGTTGCAGAGGACGGCCTGCCAGTGGCCTTTGCCACACGTTTTCCAGCGGCAATTATTATTGATGCGCATAATGACCAGGCCTATCTGCTGTGTGAGACTACTTTTGCCGATTGCCTGGTGGAAATCGAAGCCGACCTGGCTGAGACAGTGGATACTGCGTTGTATCGCCAGCCATTCGAGATTGGCGAGATTACAGAAGACGCCGAGGCAGATTATCTGCAGCAGCTGGCCAGGCTGCATCAGTACATTGTGGATGGCGATGTATTTCAGGTGAACCTGTCACGCCGCTGGCAAACCCGGCTGAGGTCACCGGTCAATCATGCCAGTCTTTATTACCAGTTAAGCCGTTCCAATCCGGGGCCGTTTAATGCGCTGATGACCCTGGGTGAGCGGGCGGTGATCAGTTCATCACCGGAGCGCTTGATCCAGCTGAAAAACGGCTGGCTGGAGACCCGGCCGATTGCCGGTACCCGGCCCCGCTCAGATGACCTGGCTGCGGACAGTGATCTGTCCACAGAGCTGATGGCCCATCCCAAGGAACGCGCCGAGCATATTATGCTGATTGACCTGGAACGTAATGATCTGGGTCGGGTGTGCGAGCCGGGCAGCATCGAGGTGAATGAACTGATGGTGCTGGAAAGCTATCGCCATGTGCATCACATTGTCTCCAATGTGCGCGGCCGTCCCCGTGCCGAAATGACACCGGGGCAGCTGATTGCCGCAGTGTTTCCCGGTGGTACTATCACCGGCTGCCCCAAGGTGCGTTGTATGGAGATTCTGGCAGAGCTGGAGCAGTGCGGGCGGGGTGCTTATACTGGCTCGCTGGGTTATTTAAACCACGATGGCAGCATGGACCTGAATATCCTGATCCGTACCATCAGCCGCAATGGAGGCCAGTTGCAGTTTAGAGCCGGTGGCGGCATCGTGGTAGACTCGAATCCGCACAATGAGCTCAATGAAACCCGCGCCAAGGCCAAGGGCATGCTGCATGCGTTGCGCGCGGGAAATAAAACCAATAATAAATAAACTTGAATAAAAAGCTGACTAGCAAGCTTATGCAAAACATTCTAATCAATGGACAGGCTGCATCACAGATTGATGTGCGCGATCGTGGTTTTCAGTATGGCGACGGTGTATTTGAAACCATTGCCTGCAGAAATGGCCAGTTACAGTTCTGGCAGGCACATATGCAGCGACTGGAAGATGCCTGCGAACGCCTGAATCTGCCAGTTATTCCTGCGCAACAGTGGCTGGATGATATTACCTCACTGCAACCCCGGGGTGATGCGGTGATCAAGCTGACACTGAGTCGCGGGCTGTCGGGCCGTGGTTATGCCTACAGCGATAGCGAGCAACAGCCGCTGCGCGTGTGCGCGCTTTATCCATGGCTGGATTACCCGCAACAGAATCAGCAGGGCATTAGAGCGATGATTTGCAAAACACCGGTATCAATGAATGTGGCACTGGCGGGGATCAAGCATTTAAACCGTCTGGATAATGTACTGGCGCGCAATGAATGGCGCGACCCGCATATCGCCGAAGGTCTGATGCTGGATCACCAGCAGCATGTGATTGAAGGCACCATGAGCAATGTCTTCTGTGTGCTGGATGATCAACTCTATACACCATCGCTTGAGCAGTGTGGGGTGCGTGGAGTGATGCGTGAACAGATTATCCAGCTGGCCCGCTCGCAGGGAGTTACGCTGAATGAAATTGATATCAGTCGGCAGAATTTTCTGCAGATGGATGAAATATTTGTCAGCAACAGCCTGATTGGCATCTGGCCGGTGACGAGTATTGTTGATCAACCAGGCCGACAATACAGTACCTCAATGGCGCAACAGTTACAGCTGCAGTTGCTGACGCTGGTTGGGCACACTGCACTTGAATTAAATTAAAACCATGATAAAAAAACTGATTGCACTGCTATTCATCATTGCGCTGGCACTCCTGCTGGATTTCTACTTCTTTCTGCAGAAACCATTGGGGCTGGAGCAATCCATAAGTTACGACTTTAAACCCGGTAGCAGCGTATCGGCACTGGCGCGTGACCTTGAGCAACAGCAGATCATTTCCAATCGCATGTACTTCTCCATACTTACCCGTGTGACTGGCAGCGCAAAACAGTTAAGAGCCGGCGAATACGAACTGACGCCCGGGATGACGGTATGGCAGCTGCATGAGCTGCTGAAAAAAGGCAAGGTTCGTCTGTATGGCCTGACCCTGGTGGAAGGCTTTAATTTCCGTCAGATGATGCAGGCAGTGCATGCCTCTGAATACCTTGATCACCAGCTAAAAGGCCAGAGTGATCAACAGATTATGCAGAAAATCGGTTATCCGGACGAGCACCCCGAAGGCCGTTTTTTTCCAGACACCTATCACTTCCCCCGCGGTACCAGCGACATTCAGTTACTGCGCCAGGCCTATGGCGAAATGCAGAAGCGACTGGCCCAGGCCTGGCAACAACGGGATGTTGGCCTGCCGATTAAAAATGCCTATGAATTACTGATCCTGGCATCGATTGTGGAAAAGGAAAGTGCAGTGGCTGAAGAGCGCGGTATTATTGCCGGCGTATTTGTTAACCGTCTGCGCAAGGGCATGCGACTGCAAACCGACCCCACGGTTATCTATGGTATCAAGGATTATGATGGTGATATTCGTTTCCGCGATTTACGCAGGGATACGCCCTATAACACCTATACCCGTCATGGCTTACCGCCCACCCCGATAGCGATGCCGGGGCAGGGTGCCCTGGATGCTGCAAGCCGGCCGGAACACACCGATTACATTTACTTTGTTGCCACCTCGGATCAGTCCGGGCGGCATATTTTTTCCACTACGCTGGTAGAACATGAACAGGCAGTGGATATTCATCAACGTAAAATTAAGCGCAACTAGCTAGCCTGTAAGGAATGTCAGTATGACTCGCCCATTATTTATTACCCTGGAGGGATCGGAAGGAACGCAAAAATGACTAAGCCACTATTTATTACACTGGAAGGATCGGAAGGAACGCAAAAATGACCCATCCATTATTTATTACTCTTGAAGGTTCGGAAGGCGTCGGAAAAACCTCCAATATGCAGTTTATCAAGTCATTGCTACAGGAAAAGCATATCGACTATATTGAAACTCGTGAGCCGGGTGGTACACCGCTGGGTGAAGCGCTACGCAATATGTTACTGGGCGAGGATTTTAAAGGCATGTCGGATGACACCGAACTGATGCTGATGTTCGCCGCCCGTGCTGAACATGTGGCGCAGGTGATTAAACCGGCACTGGCTAAAGGCCAGTGGGTATTATGTGACCGTTTTACCGATGCCACTTATGCCTATCAGGGCGGTGGGCGTCAACTGGATATGCAGCGCATTGCCGGGCTGGAAAACTGGGTGCTGGGTGAGTTGCGTCCGGATTTAACCATTCTTCTGGATGCGCCCATTGAAGTCGGTCGTGAGCGTGCTGGCAAACGCAGTGCGCCAGACCGTTTTGAACAGGAACGGGATGCCTTTTTTAATCGAGTCAGGGATACCTACCTGGATCGAGCAAAAGCCGAGCCGCAGCGTATTAAAGTGGTGGATGCCG
>JBFFND010000217.1:0-4811 GCA_041563375.1 Gammaproteobacteria bacterium
ATCAAGGCACACCTCGACGAAGGCCACATGGTGCGCACGCTGGAACTGAACGACGAAGAAAAGAAAATCACCAAAGGCCTGTTCCTGCTCACCAGCAAGCCCACCATGTACATCGCCAATGTGAATGAAGACGGTTTTGAAAACAACCCGCACCTGGATGCGGTAAAAGCGGGCGCCGAAAAAGAAGGCGCGCTGGTGGTTGCAGTGTGTGCCGCCATCGAGGCCGAGCTGGTGGAGCTGGACGACGAGGAAAAGAAAGACTTCCTCGATGAAATGGGGCTGGATGAGCCGGGCCTGAACCGCGTAATCCGTGCCGGTTACTCACTGCTGGGCCTGCAGACCTACTTCACAGCCGGGGTAAAAGAAGTGCGCGCCTGGACAGTACGCGTCGGCGCTACCGCGCCACAGGCCGCTGCAGCGATCCACACCGACTTCGAAAAAGGCTTTATCCGCGCCGAAACCATGTCCTACGACGACTTTATCCAGTATGGCGGTGAGAGCGGTGCCAAAGAGGCGGGTAAGCTGCGGATAGAAGGTAAGGAGTACATCGTTAAGGATGGCGATATATTGCACTTCAGATTTAACGTTTAATCGTGAGCCACACAGCCCTGAGCGCGCAGGGCTATGTGGCGAAGTCGCTGATTTGCCTGAGGTTATACGACCTGTAACCTTGACAAAAGGGGCAAAACCTAGCAAAATTCGCGCCCTCATCGCCGGTTACTTTCCACACCCCGGCGCATGGCAACATAGCTCAGTTGGTTAGAGCACATCACTCATAATGATGGGGTCCCAGGTTCGAATCCCGGTGTTGCCACCATATTTTCTTTCAAAAACAGCCACTTATTTGAGTGGCTGTTTTTGTTT
This sequence comes from Gammaproteobacteria bacterium, assembly GCA_041563375.1. GTDB lineage: Bacteria > Pseudomonadota > Gammaproteobacteria > SZUA-229 > SZUA-229 > SZUA-229. The sequence continues at coordinate 865 of JBFFND010000217.1, forward strand.
GTGTGTTATAAGTTCTTCTGGGTCGGCTATGGGTTGGTTTGTAACAGAGCTGTTTGTAATTCAAATAACTTAAAATCGCTCGGTAGAAATACCGTGCTGGTTCTATTCCGGCCCTGGGAACCATCTTAAAAATCAATGACATACGGGTCATTTTTTGCTTCTATGTTCAGTGAATTTCCATGCTTAAAATCATCATGTAGACGCATTGTAGACAGATAAGTCAAACTAGTTTAAGCGCTATACCTTCTGTTTTATTTGTTCTTTTTTTATATAAGCTGACAACAAGCTAACTAATTGATTTATTGGTTAGCAAATTCAATTTCAATTCAACTAGACATGGTTTGAGGTGTAATAACCACTATTTTAATATGGGTATTATGTTCTGACACGTTTTTTACTTTATGTGAATTTGCGTTAGAGGGCTATAATACTTATACTGCATGACACTAAATATGGTGTCAATATGGCCGATAAAATCTATGACAGTGTTTTGAAAGAATTTAAGCAAGCAGGTGCGTCAATGCGCTGTGCTCGAGTAAAAAAACTTTTAGAGAAACTTGGTTTTACTATTAGGGATGGTAGCAATGGAAATCATAAAATATTTGGTCATTCAGGTATTAGCGCATTTACTACTGGTAACTATGATTGTGGTCATGGTTCAAACCCTGAAGTTAAACGAATTTATATTAAAAAAAATATCATAAAAACACTTGAATGCTTTGAGAGTGAAATAAGAGATTTTTTGAAGAAAAGGTGAGAGCATGAGTGATCCTTATAAATATGAAGTAGGTGTGAAAAAGATCATTGATGAAGGTGAGGAATTCTTTCAAGGTTCGGTTAAAGAATTTCCAGATTTAACAGTGTTTTCTGAAACCTATGCTGAAGCATATGAATTAATGATTGATGCAATTAGAGCGTCTATTGATTTTTTAGCAGAGCAAGGCAAGCGTATACCTGAACCATTAGAATCTGTTGAAAATTATAGTGGTCGCGTAACATTGCGAATGCCGAAGACTATACATCGTGAAATAGCTGTAAGCGCAAAAGAAGATGGCGTAAGTCTAAATCAATTTATTTTAAATTCTGTTACTTATTATACGGGTTTTATTGCAGGTAAAAATTCAGTTGAAAATAAAGATTGGAATGTTTCTCGTGATGGAGAAAGAAGAAGCATAACTCTTGATGGTGAAAGTGTGACTGTATATAAAGCTTCTGAAATTTCTAAATTTATTAAAAATAGTTTTCAAGAATTTATGGAAGTAAGAGTTGCTCCAGTTGTGACAGTAAAAAGTGAGCGTATTGATTATAAAGAAAAGATATTTAAAGAATTTGATGACAGCGATAAACATTTTGTTCCTGTGCCAAGATGAAGGTAAATAGATATGAAAAATAATGCATTACCATTGATTGGCGTATTAAAAAAAGTGCACATAAATAGCCTAAGTTATAAATCTTACCTGGACGGTACTCGAGCAATGGGCGAGTCTGAGATTAAAATTAGTGTTAAATATGAAGTTGGGATTGATGATCGCACTTTTACGAAATACTTTGTTACAGTAGAGCTGAATGTGGATGGTATATCAAAATCCTTAGGCGAAGATAATTTTAAATCCGAATGTAGAATTACTGGTTATTATGAGTCGGAAGAAAGATTTGATGAAGTGCGAGATGATGTGGCTGATATAGCTCGTGTTCGTGGAATGTATCAATTATATCCATTAGCAAGAATGGAGGTTCAAACATATTTAAGAAAAGTAGGGATTATGGTTAATGATTTTGAATTTGAGCAGATTGCAGTTTTTGAAGATGGAAATATTTTTGGTGGTTCAAAAAAAGTAGCTCCTGCAAAGAAAGCTTCCAAGAAGAAAGCTAGTGCTAAGAAGAAATAAGGGATCAGTGGTCTTTTGCGATCAGTAAAAATAGGGGTCAGAGTGAGCTTCCCCCAATAAAACGGACGATTTAATTACAGGCATGTTTTGCTTCGTATTCTGCCGGTGTCAGATAGTTTAAAAAGGCACAACAACCGGGGACAGACCACGGTTTTCAGCCTGTGATATGATCTTCATTACAATTCGTCGTCAATCAAGGATGGTTGCTTATGCCAAGAAGGCCTCGTCTAGTGCTGCCAGGCACACCTTTACATCTCATCCAGCGTGGCAATAATCGTCAAGCCTGTTTCTATGCAGATTCAGACTATCAGTTCTATCTTGAATGGCTGGAAAAATGTGCTGATAAATATGGCTGTGAAATACATGCATATGTCCTGATGACAAACCATGTTCACCTTCTGGTCACGCCTGGAGAGCATGATTCTGCTGGTTTGATGATGAAATACCTGGGGCAGAGATACGTTCAATACATAAATCGAACTTACCGTCGTAGCGGGACATTGTGGGAGGGCAGGTTCAAATCCTGCATTGCGCAGGATGAGGCCTATGTTCTCGGATGCTACCGCTACATCGAACTGAACCCTGTGCGTGCGTCAATGGTTGATCACCCGGCTGAATACCGATGGAGCAGTTATCGAGTCAATGGACAAGGCGAGCCATCTACCTTGATAACCCCGCATGATCAATATCTGCAGATATCAGCTCTTAAGGACGATCGAGAATTCCAATACCGGGAGTTATTCAGGCATCAGCTCGACCCCGGGTTGATCGATGAGATAAGGGATGCAACAAACGGGAATTTCGCTTTGGGATCGGAGCGGTTTAAATCTGAGGTATCAGCTGCGCTCAATCGGAGGGTCGTTCCTGGGCGGTCTGGCAGACCAGGGAAAGAACAGCAGGAATAAACCGTGGTCTGTCCCCAGTTTTCCGCGGTTTTAAGCGAAGTTAAGGGTGGCAATTGATTATGATATTGATTCGCATTCGCCATCTAGCTGTTTACGATTTCATGGTGTCTGCATAATGAAAATTGATAAAATGGCCATTCATCACTATACAAATCTATATGCCACTACGTATTGATCATACCAGCCTCATACTAAAGAATATGGCCGCGGTTATATTGATTTCGCTGTGGTTGTTATCTTACTCCGCCTTTTGCAGTGCAGATGAACCACAGGTCATTACAGTCGTCGCTGACGACTGGTGTCCCTATAACTGCCAGCCCAATGCAGAGCTGGAAGGCCTGGGTATTGATTTTCTTAGAGCCATCTATGAACCTCTTGGCTTTAAAATAGACTACCGGATAATGCCCTGGAGTGATGCTGTTAAAGCGACCAGGGCAGGGCAATATAATGCGGTTATTGGTGCCTTCAAAAGCGATGCAGAAGGTTTTGTGTTTCCACAAAATGCATTCGCGCATTCGTACAACTGTTTTTTTGTAAAGCAGAAAAACAGCTGGAAGTTTGATGGGACAAATTCTCTGTACAGTCAGAGAATCGGTGTTATTAAAGGTTATAGTTACGGGAATAACATTGATGAATTTATCCAGAGGAATAGGCAGAGCCATGTTTTGATGGTGTCTGAGGATAAGCCTCTAAAGGCATTATTTCATGCGCTGGAAAATGACATTATCACTGCAATTCTGGAGGATAAATCAGTATTTGAATATCATCAGCAGATGGAATTCGCGCATATAGCAACCCGGGAAGTCGGTTGTCAGCTACCTGCCAACGTGTATCTTGCATTCTCACCGGCGCAACCTGGCTCGCAAAGGCTTGCGGAAATATTTGATCGTGGTTTTATTGAATTAAAGTACTCAGATCTGTACCTGCAAATCCTGCAGAAATATCAACTACGTGATTAGCAATATTGACATCAATCTGGGGTAAAGCATAAAGGCACTAAACAAGTATAAAGCTGGCAGTGCACTTTAATCTCTTGTTCTAAAACCAATATCAGCTTCCCTGCCGATAATCAGCTTCAGTCAACAGCGATATAACTCAATCGCGATTAATTAACCAGTCTGCTTATCTCATTTGAATTGCCGCTGACTGTGCC
>JBFFND010000218.1:0-4794 GCA_041563375.1 Gammaproteobacteria bacterium
AGCGGGTCGCGTGTGCAATGGATAATACGGGCCTGCGGAAAAAGCAGGGCGATGAGACCGAGATAGGTGAAATTCATTGGCATCTTGTCGGTAACGTGAGCCTCATTATCTGGCGCCAACTGGTCAATATGATCTAGGTAGAATTCAGCTGCCTGGTTGACAGAGTCTGTTGAAAGGTCTTGCAGGTAATCGGGGAAATGCGTATTCGTACCCAGGATCTTCGGTAATTCATTATCAACAATATATCTTATATGTTTAAGTTCACCCCCACCGAACACATCCGGGTGTCTGGCAAGTATCTTTTCAGTCAGACTGGTACCTGAACGGGGCATGCCGACGATAAAGATTGGCCGCTTTGAACCGTGCGTGGCCACAGGACTATGTTGCAGGCGTTCCTTTGTGAACAACTCCATGATTGTGCGGATAACTATTTCATGGTCCTGGTCGTTATATCGATGCGGCTTGATTTTATTTGCCTGATCAATGGCAGCAAAGGCCTTGTCATACTGACCGAGATCATCATAGGCCTCGCCCAGCATGCTGGACGTTTTGTTGAGTATACTAACGGGGAGCTGTTCTACCGACAGCAGTTTCCCCAGTCGTTCTACTGCGTCGTATTGCTTATTCAAGCGTTTAGCCAGCCTGGCATAAAGATGAATAGCCCCGCTATTAGGCTTCTGATCGTTCCTGAGTAGTGGCTTTATCAGTGCATAGGCATCGTTGAACTGCCCCCGGCGCTCCATAATAGAGGCCTTCATAACGATAAATAGAGAATTGCCCGGTTCGATCTCAAGTGCGTGACTGGCGATCTCCATGGCTTCATCCCACCTGTGCAGGCTTATATAAGCTGCGCATAGAACTTGATTGGCATTTTTAACATCAGGATCAAGACGGATGGCCTTGTTGGCGTGTTCTATGGCGACCATATAATAACTGGAATCGACATTGATCCTGGCGAACAGTATATGGTCCTCCGCATTGGCTGATGATCTGGAGAGCAGTTGTTCTCCGACTATACGTGCTTGCTCGTACTGTCCCAGGGAAAATAGTGCCAGTATAAGTGAACGTAGGCCCTGAATATTGTCCGGATTGAGTGTAACGGCGGCTTTGGCCATGGGCAGTGCATCATGGAAACGGGAAAGCTCGATCATTGTATGGGCGAGCTCGGCGAAGATCTCGGCACTTCTCACCCCCAGCGTGATGGCCTTTTCAAAATAGCGAACGGCTTGCTGCAAGTGGTTCGCATCTTTAAGTACCCGGCCGAGCGCGTAGTAGGTCTCACCATTGTCAGGTTCCAGCTTAAGCAGTTTTTGATAGAGGGCTTGAGCCTCTCCCAGTTTGCCCATCTGATGTTGGTGTTGGGCCTTCTTAAGTAATATTTTATTTTTGCTTGGCATTTCGAATCAGCTCGTTTCGTATAGTTATCAATCCGCTTGGAAAAGTTTTAGTTTTAGCCATAAAAGCATTAATCATACCGATAATGCGAATAAAGGTGTCAGGAATAAAGGTGTCGGAGGGATTAAAATACGATCAAATCAGATTCGGCTATCGAGGCAAAAAAGGTGCCGACACCTTTTCAAACGCCGACACCTTTTCAAACGGTTGCGAATAGCACATCCTGAATGGCTTCTAATGCCTGGTTATCCACCGCCAGGGCTTGCCCGGGTCGCTTTTTCTCAGGGCAACGATGGCCAGTGGTATTACCAGCAGGGACAGTATACCCGGCACGGTATACATCAGGCTGTCAGCGCTGCCGAGAAAGCGCACCGCCACCACAGTGCTGGTATGGACGGCGGCCAGTCCAGCTCCCACCGTCGTGGTGGTCGCACTGACTAACAGCGGCACGGCAATCGCGTATATCAGGTAAGGTGTAAACCCCGCCAGCATCAGCTCAAGCTGGATCTGGTAGCCGGTTGTGAAGAAAGGTGTAAAGGCCGAGATGAAGGACAGAACCAGTCCATACAGTACGATTGTCCAGCCCATCGGATTGGAATAATGCTCAGGCTCGAAAGTCATGGTATCACCTCCATGCAAGATCGGATCAGCCAATCCAGTGTAACCCCGCGACGTGGTCGGAAAAAACTATAATTTGTGAGGGAAATGCGCGAAAGCAAGAAAGGGGATAAGACTGGACTGAAATTTAATGTCTGCTTTCGTGGGCAGGATAAAATCAGAAGTGGCGATACCCGGCCAGAGCAGAATCACTGCCCCGGTCGAGCTAATCATTAATGACTACTGCGCGTTTTCCACCATATAGTCGACAGCCGCTTTCAGTTCATCATCAGTGCAGTTCATGCAGCTGCCTTTAGGTGTCATCGCGGTGCCGGCAACACCATTCATTGCTGACTGATAGAGTACATCCTTGCCCTTGGCAATGCGTGGTTCCCAGGCGGCCTTGTCCGCAAACTTCGGTGCATTGGCAACACCAGTTTTATGGCAGGTGCTGCAGAATTGCTGGTATACCTGTTCGCCAGTGCGCGGGCCCTGTTCAGCTGTCGCTGCCGTGTCAGCCTGTGCCATCGCTGTGCTAACCGATGTGGTGCCTGTTGTATCTGCCGTGGTTTCAGTGCTTGTGGTGTCTGCTGCTGTTTCGCTGTTATCCTCGACGGCTTGTGTTGATTGCTCAGCCGTTGTTGTGCTTGCGGTGTTCTGTGGCTGGCCTGCCTGTTCGGATTCACAGCCGGCGATGAAAAAGACGGGTAGAATCATCAGGGCGAGATATTTTTTCATTTGCTTGTCCTTGTTTATGCTTTGATGGGTTAATGGTTAGTGATTAACGCTTGCTGACTGAATCAGCAACAGTGTATTACGCTGTGCATACTATGCAAGCCCCGGCGGGATTGTTGTGAACAATCGCAAAAAGCCGGGCTGATTTATAAAACCTATAACCAGGGCAGTTAGGTCGCCTAATAATGCGGCGGTGGTGACTCCTCTTCCGCGTTGAGTATATTGGCTTCGCCGGCGGATTTTAATTTATTATCCAGCTGTTTGACTTTGTCCGATAATGCAGTAATCAGCTGGTCCTGCTGGTAAATGATTTTGTCCAGCGAATGAATATGATCTTCCTGGTGGGTCAGGCGAATCTGCAGATCAATCAGGGTTTCTTTTAATTCATCCAGCTCGTTGTTCATAGTAGTTCGCTTCGATGATTGACCCATAAACGGGTTGCGGCGGCCACACTGGCGGGCATGGCAATCAGGTTGATCAGCGGCAGGCTGGTGAGCAATAGAATGCCGCCGCCCAGCCCCAGCGACAGGCTGCGCCTGGACAGCGCCTGCTGGTTGATTTCCTTGAAAAATTTATTGTGATTCGCCATCGGGTAATCCAGGTATTCCAGTGACAGCATCCAGGCACCGAACACCAGCCATAAAAATGGTGCGGCGAAATTAATGCCGGGAATCAGGCTGAGCACCAGCAGCAGCAACCACCATTTGAAAAAGTACAACAGCTTGCTGATTTCCGAGCCAATGCTGCGTTTGATCATTTCAAACGTGGGGTAGATGCTGCTCTGTTCAATCGCTTTGCCGGTGAGCTGCATTTCGATTTTTTCCGCCAGCAGGCTGTTAAAGGGCGCGGCAATCAAATTCGCCAGCAGGCTGAAGCTGTAAAAGATCACCAGCAGGATCATAACCGTAAACAGCGGCCACAGCAGCCAGCTGAGCAGGATTTCCAGCCAGTCGAGCCAGCCGGGAAAATCCGGTATCAGTGCGGCGATCCAGCTGTCGAACTGGCTGAACAGATACCAGCTGGCGCCGGCAAACAGCAGAATATTAACCGCCAGTGGAATCACCACAAAGCGGCGAATGCCCGGCTGGTTAATCAGTCCGAGGCCGCTGAAAACATGTGCAAAACCGTTGAATAGATTGCCGATCATCGCGTATCCACTAGTGGTTGCTTAGGTGCAGGCGGTATTATAGCCGCGCTGTGCCAGCAGGGCGCTACCATAACATGCTTCAGTGTATTGCGCCGAGCACACGGGTACACCCAGTTGCTGTTCGCGGATGCGGTTCCAGGCTTCATTTCTGCTACCGCCACCGGCGCTGATCACCCGCGTCGGGTAGGGTGCCCCCAGTGCCTGTAATTTTTCATAGCCCTGATGCTCAATCACTGCCATGCCTTCCAGCAAGCCCTGAAAAAACTGCAGTGGCGAGTCGGCTTGCGGTTGCAGTCGCGGCGCCAGATGCGGGTCGTTGATGGGGAAGCGTTCACCGGGACGCAGCAGCGGGTAGTAGTTAAGCCCGGTCGGTTGTTCGGGTTTGAGTTGCGGGCTGAGCTGATCCAGTTGCTGCTGGCTGAAATACTGGCGCAGCACCGCGCCACCGCTGTTGGAGGCACCACCAGCCAGCCAGTGATCCCCCAGTTTATGGCTGTAAATGCCGTATTCCGCTGCGGCGACCGGTTTATCCGAGATGACTTTCAGCACCAGGGTACTGCCCAGCGAGGTGACTGCCTCACCCACCTGGCTGGCGCCGGTGGCAATAAACGCGGCGATACTGTCGGTGGTGCCGCTGATAATCCGGCAGTCGGGGTTAAGTTGTTCCTGTGCAAACTCGTCCTGTAGCAGCGTTTTGCGGATCGGTGCGATCACTGTGCCGGGTGACACTACGCGGGGTAGCCAGGATCGTTCAATGCCCAGCTGGTCCAGCCAGTCCGGCCATGCATTCTGCTGCGGGTCGTAGCCGGTTTTCAGCGCATTATTGCTGTCGCTGATGGCAAACTCGCCGCTCAGCTGCGCGGCAATCCAGTCGGCCTGGTGCAGCAGGCGGCTGGCATCGGGGAAGGCCTGTTGCAGAT
>JBFFND010000219.1:0-4785 GCA_041563375.1 Gammaproteobacteria bacterium
ATAAATTCAGACGCTGGTTTAACGACGGTTGGGGATCAGCTGGCCCTTGCCCAGCGCATCGGCCCTGAGCAGGCTCTGGTAGGTGTAGTCCAGTGCCTTCTGGCAGGCATTGACCGGGTCAACCGCCTGCGCAATCAGCGCCGCGGCACTGGCCGCCAGGGTGCAGCCGGAGCCGTGGTATTCATGCTTGAGCCGCTTGTAGCGAAAACTCGCGCTGCATTTCATGCGGTGATACAGCGTGTGGACCACCTCTGCTGTACTGGAATGAGTGCCGGTTACCAGCACATGCTGTGCGCCCAGCTTATTCAGGTGTTGCGCGGCAGCTTCTGCCGACAGTTTCTGGCTGGTGAGGTGCAGGGCCTCGGGGATATTCGGCGTCAGCAGAAAGGTGTTGGGAATTATCAGGCTGTTGATGGCATCGATCAGGTTTTTCTGGGCCAGGCTGGAGCCGCCGCCGGCAAACAGCACCGGGTCGTAGATCACCGGAATCTCCGGGTGCTGTTTCAACAGCGTGTAAATGGCTTCTGCCACCTGGCCCGAACCCAGCATGCCGATCTTGATTGCGCTGACCGGCATGTCCTGCAAAATGGTGTGAGCCTGTTTGAGAATAAACTGTTCATCCATCGGCTGGAAGCGGCTGACATTGTGAGTGTCCTGAATGGTATTGGCAGTGATAATTGGCGCCGGGTGGCAGCCATGCTGGCTGATCGCCTGGATATCCGCCTGTATGCCGGCACCACCGGTGGGATCCAGGCCGGAAAAGCAGAGAACGATAGGGGGCACGGGTTGACTGCTCACAAGGTTGGGTGTTTAAGCCTGTATTACGTAAAGGGGCGGCTATTTTAGGTTTATTCGCTGCGCACTGTCAAAAGCGCCCGCAGATCGGCTTAACAAACCTGGCGCACCGACTGGGCCAGGTCAATCACCCGTGCACGGATGTATTTATTGCCCTGGGTTTCAGCAGAAATTTTCAGGTAGGCGCTGTAATCTGCCAGCGCCGGGGTATGGCATTCCAGCTGGTCGTAGATTGCGGCGCGTGCCTTGAGGGCATCTGCCTGGTCCTGATCCAGCTCCACCATCAGGTCGGCAAACACCAGTGCCTTTTCAAACTGGCTGGCCTGCATATACAGGTTGCGCAGGTTGCGCAGCATGCGCAGCAGTATGTCCTTATTGCTACAGGTGGCGAGCACGCCGTGTGCCCGTGATTTGCTGTGCCTGGGGCCGTAATATTCCTGCAGTCGCTCCTCAATGTCTTCTTCACTCAGCGAGAGGCCGCCGAAATAGGGGTCGAGCACTATTGCACCATCGCTGATTTCCAGCTTGACCAGAAAATGCCCCGGAAAGGACACACCAGTCAGTGGCAGGCCGAGGGCCTGGCCCACTTCCATATACAGAATCGACAGGCTGATGGGAATGCCCAGTTTGCGATCAATGACATCGTTGAGAAAGCTGTTGCGCGGGTCGTAATAGGCATCGCCGTTGCCTTCAAAGCGCTTTTCAATGAACAGCACATGGTTGAGCTGCTTTAAAACCTCTGCGGCATTCGCTGTGTCCGGCAGGCGATGATGTATTTCCAGTGCCATCTCGTGAATCTGTCGCAGGTAGTCGTCGATATCCAGGTCAGGGTATTCCAGGCGCGCAATCGTCAGCGCAGTCTGTGCCAGGTGGATAGCGTCATCCGGCTGCTTAAGCAGGCGCGTAATGGTTTGCTGGAGCGGACTGTTTGCGGGCATATCAGGCCTTGTATCTCATGCGGGTGCCGTGTTCCAGTGACAACAGGATTTCTTCCGGGTTCAGTTCGGCGGGAAATAGCACGCCGGAAATCTGTGCGCCGTGGATACTGGCGCCGGCCAGTTGTGTGCTGCTGAAGTCGATACCACGCAGGTTGCACATGCGGAAATAGCAGTTGCGCATGTCCAGCCCATCGGCGTTCATGCCGCTGAGGTCGACGCCGCGAAAATCTGCGCCACTCAGGTCGCAGGTCTCACCGCGCTCGCGGCGTTTATTGAACTCCTCGGTTTTTCCTTCACGTAGCAGTTTGTACAGCTCTTCGCATTTTATCTGGGGTGTCGTGCCAGGCATAATGTTATCCCGCGTTGTTAACTTGCCCCTTAGTATAGCAGCATGTAATGCGGTGTCTTATTCGCCGTAGAGAGTCAGGATCAGATGTCGGTGGTGTGGCTGGGTGCGATGCTCCCAGAGGAAAACACCCTGCCAGGTGCCAAGCAACAGCTGGCCATCACTGAAGGGGATGGTCAGGCTGCTGTCGGTGAGGATGGTGCGGGTATGTGCCGACATGTCGTCCGGGCCTTCATCGGTGTGCCGGTAGAGCGGATCACCGTCCGGTGTCAGGCGGCCGAAAAAGGCTTCCAGATCAGCACGTACCGTGGGGTCGGCATTCTCGCATAAAATCAGCGAGGCACTGGTGTGCTGCACAAACAGGCTGGCGATGCCCTGTTGCATTCCAGACGCCTGTACCCGCTGGTTAATATCCCGGCTGATATTCTGTGTGCCACGACCGCGGGTGTGAAAGCTGAGTCTGTGCTGGCTGAGCATTTCAGTTGGCGCTGTGAATCTTGTTTAACAGGCTCAGGCTCAGGTAGCTTTCATCAAAGCTGTTACCGGCCAGGACCTCGAATGGTTGATCCGGCTCGCCCATATTGTCCAGTACCAGCGCGGCACCACTGAAATCGTGTGAGCGGGTGTAGTCGTTGATGGTGATTATGGTTTTTAGGTCGGCACCCATGGATGAGCGGATGCCGTTTTCCGAGTCTTCAAAGGCTAGGCAGTCTGCAGCGGACAGTTCGAGTTTTTCCAGTGCCCAGTGGTAAATGTCAGGCGCCGGCTTTTTTGCAGGCACAATGTCACCAGCGGCAATCACTTCAAACCAGTCGGTTGAGCCACTGCCCAGTGCATGCTCCAGCAGTGCGGTAACATTCTCCGGGGTTGTGGTGGTGGCAATCGCCAGGCGCAGACCCTGTTCGCGGGCCTCATTGATCAGGCGCCTTACACCCGGTCGTAGCGGGATCGCACCGCTTGCCAGCAACTCGGTGTAATGCCGGGTTTTCGACCTGTGCAGCTCTTTGATCAGTTCCGGGGTATTTTCATCCTGCGGAAAATCGGTATTAAATTTCTGCAGATAGAAGGCCATACGCTCCTTGCCACCGGTAACTTCCAGTAACTCGCCATAGAGTTCGACCGACCAGTGCCAGTCGAGTCCGGCCTGTTCGAAAGCCTGGTTAAATGCAACGCGGTGGCCGTCGCGCTCGGTATCCGCCAGTGTGCCGTCTACATCGAAAATCAGTGCCTGAAGTGTTGTCATACGCCCGTCTCATAATTCAAAGCAGGGGATTTTAGAATAAGCGGCGCTATAAAAATAGCCTATACTTGAAGGGGTATGCTCAGACGGCTGGGCGCGTCGGTATTTCGGTCGCTGCCAGATGGCAGGGAGCATGATGCGGGTGGTAGTGGGCACAAAAACTTTTCACGACAGGCGTGTTAATCGCAAGCAAACGGGCGCAAGTGGAAATCATTTGAATTTGTCCGGCATAAGTTTGTTTATCGTATGACGAAATTTTTCCATATCAAATCCATCAAGAACAAGTTAATGCTGATCATTATGGCGGTTAGCCTGATCGGGCTGTTGACTGTGGGTAGCAGTATTCTGATTCGAGAAGTGATTGTGCTGCAGGAGATTCAGGAAAGGGACCTTGAAGTGCTGGCCAGGATGATAATGGACAACACCTCAGCTTATCTTGCCTTTGATGACGCAAACGGTGCCGCCATGGCGCTGGCCTCGCTCAAGGCGAAAAAACAGATTACACGAGCCGTGCTGTTTGACCGGCAGGGACAGCTGTTTGCGGTATACCCAAAGACATTACATGATACGTTGGCAGCATCTGATATTGAACAATATCAGCACAGCAGTAAAACTGCCTTTTTTGTGCGAGAACAGGTGCGAGTTGACGGTGAGTTAATGGGCTATCTGTCGCTGGAATCAGATGACTCGTTAATCGACGAGTTCATTTCGGGCGCTGTCAGTGGGCTTTTGTTGATTCTTTCGATTGGCGCATTGATTGCCTATCTACTTGCCGCCAGATTGCAGAAAATCATATCCGAGCCGGTGGAGCACCTGACCCGAACCGCGTCGGATATCAGCTCGCAGAAAAACTATGCGCTACGCGCAGAAAAAGAAAGTGAAGATGAAATCGGTATATTGACTGATGAATTCAATAATATGCTAACCCAGCTGGAAGCGCGTAATAATGAACTGATTGAAAGTCAGCATCGCTTTCGTGAAGTGATTGAGCAGTCCGTTGATGCGCTGTTTATATTCACCAGTGATGGTGGCCTGGTAGATGTGAACCACCAGGCCTGCGAGTCCTTGCAGCTACCGCGAGAAAAATTATTGCAGATGAAAGTGCACGAATTCGATTGTCAATATAATACAGAGGATGATGTGCAGCAATTGCTTAAGGCGTTAAACGCACAGGGCGAACTGAGTGTTGAAACCGAGTACCGTAAAAGCAGTGGTGAAATTACACCGGTTGAAGTCAATTATGGTTATCTGAATATCGAAGGTGAGAAACTGGTGCTGGCATCGGCACGGGATATTACCGACAGAAAACTGGCGCAGCAGAAACTGGAACAGGCCAATGATCTGCTGGAAGCCAAGGTAAGTGAGCGCACACGCACCCTTAAGAATGTAAATGCTGCGCTGTCAGAAGCCAAGGAAAAAGCCGAAGCGGCAAACCAGGCAAAGAGCCTGTTCCTGGCCAATATGAG
>JBFFND010000220.1:0-4784 GCA_041563375.1 Gammaproteobacteria bacterium
ATTTTTTCTCAACCAGTCTATGCACTGTTTGATAATGCGATTTGACTGACGCATCTCTTCCATACGCACCAGATAACGATCGTAACAGTCACCATTGGTACCCACCGGTATGTCAAAGTCCATACGGTCATAAACTGCATAGGGCTGTTTTTTGCGCAGATCCCATTCAATACCGGAGCCACGTAACATCGGGCCGGTAAAGCCCAGCTGCAAGGCGCGCTCCGGTGAAACGATGGCGATATCCACCAGGCGCTGCTTCCAGATGCGATTATCGGTTAACAGGGTTTCGTATTCATCGACATAACCGGGAAAACGATTGGTAAAGTCCTCAACAAAGTCCAGTAAGGAACCACTGCGGTTTTCATTCAGGCGATTCACTTCTTTCTGGCTGTGCCATTTGGTGGCCTTGTACTGTGGCATCGAATCAGGAAGATCACGGGCCACACCGCCTGGACGGTAGTAGGTTGCATGCAACCGAGCGCCGGACACCGCTTCATACACATCCATTAAATCTTCACGCTCCCGGAAGGCATACAGAAACATGGTCATCGCACCCACATCCAGGCCGTGGGCACCTATCCATAACAGATGATTTAACAGGCGGGTGATTTCATCGAACATCACGCGAATGTATTGCGCACGCATGGGCACTTCTATGCCCAGCAGTTTTTCCATCGCCAGTACATAACCGTGTTCATTGCACATCATCGACACATAGTCGAGACGATCCATATAGCCGATGCTCTGGTTATAGGGCTTGGATTCAGCAAGTTTTTCCGTGGCACGATGCAACAGGCCAATGTGTGGGTCGGCACGCTGCACCACTTCGCCATCCATTTCCAGTATCAGGCGCAATACGCCGTGCGCCGCCGGATGCTGAGGACCAAAGTTAAGTGTGTAATTACGAATTTCAGGCATCGGCTTAATCTTCATCCTGCGGTAGCTGATAACGGTTGTCGTCGCGAATCACCTTGGGCACCAGTACCCGTGGCTCGATACTGACCGGCTCGTACAGCACGCGCTTTTTCTGCGGGTCGTAACGCATTTCAACGTGACCCGACAAAGGAAAATCTTTTCTGAATGGGTGACCGACAAAACCGTAATCGGTAAGGATACGCCGCAGGTCAGGATGGCCTTCAAAATGAATACCGTACAGGTCAAACGCTTCACGCTCAAACCAGTTAGCACCGTTCCACAGCTCAGATACCGAAGGGACTACCGGCATCGCATCATCTTCTGCATACACCCGCACGCGAATGCGCTGATTATTTTTAATCGATAACAGGTGCATTACAGCCGCAAAGCGCTGGCCCTGCTCATCAGCATGTTCGACATCATCACCAAAACGTAAACGCCCATGGGTCACCGGCTCATAACCTCGACTGAAGCCACTGCCGGTGGCATTGGTGTTCCATTCATCCTTGCCATAATTGAGGTAATCAACACCGCACAGATCAATCATGATTTCAAAGGCAAAATCCGCATCATCACGCAGTGTTTTACACACCGCCAGATAATCAGCGGGAGCCACTTCAATGGTCACTTCACCCCGTTCCAGCCGATGCTGCTGCAACTGACTGGCAAGGCGCTGTGTAAGCTGCTGATAAAGTTGTTGTGCTTTAGTCATGTGAATGTCTGTTTACCCTAACGCGCAATGGTACAGGTGCGTTTAATTTTGTTCTGTAGCTGAATAATGCCGTAGAGCAGCGCTTCCGCTGTGGGTGGGCAACCGGGCACATAGATATCCACCGGCACTATGCGGTCACAGCCGCGCACCACGGAATAGGAATAATGATAGTAACCGCCGCCATTGGCGCAGGAGCCCATGGAAATCACCCAGCGAGGCTCCGCCATCTGGTCATACACCTTGCGCAACGCAGGTGCCATTTTATTGGTCAGGGTACCTGCCACAATCATCACATCGGACTGACGTGGTGAACCACGAAACAGAATACCGAAACGATCCAGGTCATAACGGGAGGCACCAGCCTGCATCATCTCTACTGCGCAACAGGCCAGGCCGAAGGTCATCGGCCACATGGAACCGGTGCGTGCCCAGTTAACCACGGTGTCGACCTGTGTAGTCACAAAACCTTTTTGCAGAACACCTTCTATTCCCATTCCAGCGCTCCTTTTTTCCATTCATAGATAAAGCCGATCACCAGGATGCCAAGAAACAGGCCCATGGATAACAGCCCAAACAAACCGATTTCATCAAGCACAATGGCCCAGGGAAACAGAAAGGCGATTTCCAGATCAAAAATAATAAACAGAATGGCAACCAGATAAAAACGCACATCGAATTTTAAGCGTGCGTCTTCGAACGCAGGAAACCCACATTCATAAGAGGAGTTTTTTTCAGGATCAGGCTTACGTGGCGCCAGCACAAAGCCACCTAGCACAATCATCGCCAGGCCGACAATCAGCCCGAGCGTGATAAAAATTAAAACCGGTATGTAATTTTCGAGCATCTGTGTTTTTCTCCTGTCATTAAAGACAAGGCAAGCTCTTGTTATTATGTATCTTCCGACTTTATTAAAAAAGCCTGGCTGTGTCATCACATAATATGTGTATTACAGGATAAGCGAGGTTTATCAGCCTGTTTAACCAGTTAATGATATAAGACAAATTATCAATCAATACCCACTCTAAGTTAGAGTATTAACATTTTATAATTTGATTTCACCAATACCAGACAGCGCTTTAAACATCTGCCACCTGAGCACATAACGCCATGCACGCAACGATAAAAGCCTGAGTTAAAAAAACAAACAACGCAACAATGCCACGTGTTTTCAGTTTAGATTGCTAAAACAACTGATACAAATCAGTAAGCTACAGCTGATTGAAACGGACGTTCCTGTGAAACTTTCCTGTGAAGATTTTCCTGGGAGTATGTTTCCCGGGGAATTTCCTGCGAAGACTTTCCTGAAAATAATTCCGGATAAGTATTTACGAGAGTCGAGACATTCTATTTTTTACTGTCTTCTTATATTTTATTTCACCATTTTAAATGGTGCCGATGGCCGGAGTCGAACCGGCACGGCTTGCGCCACTACCCCCTCAAGATAGCGTGTCTACCAATTTCACCACATCGGCTTTACAAACGTGCATGTCAACCCTGACGGTGCTTGAGTATTTAACTCGCGCTGCGCATCCGGCACAGCGTATAACTACCCGTTAAGTCGTATTTATTCCGATGCAGGTGGCACATCACTGACTGGCGCGTCAATCGCCGCAGGGATATCGCTGGGCTCAGCCTTAACCGGCTGCTCAGCTGCACCTTCCAGCACTGAACCGCTGGACACGGTAGCTGACTGCTGGTTAGACGACAGATAGGCCAGACCCAGGCTGGTAATAAAAAACAGGGTCGCCAGAATAGCTGTGCTACGACTCAGGAAATTGGACGCACCGCGCGCACCAAATACTGAACCGGAGGAACCACCACCCAGTGCAGCACCGGCTTCCGCACCTTTGCCGCGTTGCAGCATAATCAGGGCGATAATGACCAGTGACAGTAACACATGAATAACCAGAAGAATTGAAATCACGAAATAGAATTCCTTAAACGATAAAAACAGCGATTAAAACTGATTAACCCGCTGCCTGACAGATACTCAGAAAATCAGCCGCTTTAAGTGATGCGCCACCAATCAGGCCACCATCAATATCCGGCTGCGCCATCAGTTCCGCCGCATTTCCGGGGTTCATTGAACCACCATAAAGAAGGCGCAGACCCTCTGCAACATCGGCATTCAATGCGGCAATTTTACCACGAATAAAGGCATGGACTTCCTGTGCCTGCTCGGGGCTGGCGGTTTTGCCGGTACCAATTGCCCACACAGGCTCATAAGCAATTACGCCATCTGCCAGCGCTTCCACACCTTCCAGTGCAATCACCGCATCAATCTGACGCGCACACACATCATTGGTGATGCCGGCTTCACGCTCTTCCAGCGTTTCACCAATACAGAAGATCGGCTTTATACCATTGCGTCGCGCTGCGGCAAAACGTTTCGCAACCAGCTCGTCCGACTCACCATACAGCGCACGGCGCTCGGAGTGACCAATGATCGCATATTCGCAGCCCACATCTTTTAACATGGCGCCGGAAATTTCACCGGTAAACGCACCTGCGTCCTGGTCACAGACATTCTGCGAGCCCACCTTGATCGTACTGCCATCGGCTACACCGGAAACGCGGGGAATATACACCGCGGGTGGGCAAACCACCACTTCAGCTTTATTGACTGAACCCATACCATCTTTAATACCTGCTATAAGTTCTTTAACTGAATCGCTGGAACCGTTCATTTTCCAGTTGCCGGCTACCATTGGCTGACGCATCGAGTGGACTCCAAATTGATATTTTTAAAGGCCGCACAGTTTATAGGCGCAGCCCCTCAGTTGCAAGACCAGATGCCTGCATACAGGGGTTTAAGTGGTTTATTCACAGGTGGCTTAGTCAGTATCGACGACTGTAATCACAGCCGACCGGAACGAACTAGGCCGGGCTGGCATGCTCCATTGAAGCGGACACCGCATCGGCTATCTGCTGCGCATAGGCAGTGACCTGCTTTTCTTCCTCACCTTCCACCATCACCCGAATCAGCGGTTCGGTGCCCGATGGGCGCAACAATACCCGGCCCTTGCCATTCAGCTGCTGCTCCACCTCGGCCACCACCTTTTTCACACCCGGCTCGTTAGACGGGTTGGTTTTTACCGGCAATGGCACATTGATCAGCACCTGTGGCATCATGGTCATGCCAGACAGCGCCTCACCC
>JBFFND010000221.1:0-4781 GCA_041563375.1 Gammaproteobacteria bacterium
CCCTTCGGCCATGCCGGCCAGGATGCACTCAACCACTGCATGAAAAGCTATGGCGGCTTTGAGCACAATTTGCAGTCGTTACGTGTAGTGGATGAGCTGGAAGAAAAATATGCCGAATTTCCCGGACTGAATCTGAGCTTTGAATCCCGTGAAGGCATTCTTAAACACTGCTCCAACAAGGATGCAAAAAAGCTCGGCGACCTGGGTTTACGTTTTCTTAACAAACACCAGCCCAGCCTGGAAGCCCAGGCCTGTGATAAGGCCGATGAAATTGCCTATAACAATCACGACATCGACGATGGTGTACGTTACGGCCTGATCACCATAGAGCAGTTATTGCAAACCCAGCTGTTCCGCGAACAGCACGAGCTGGTGATGCAGAAATACCCGAAGATCAATGACAACTGCCTGATCCATGAAGTCATCCGCCGCATGATCAGTCGCATGGTTGTAGACCTGATTGATACCAGTCGTGGCCGGATTGAATCACTGAATTTAACTCACCCGGATGATGCGAGGCAACAGGCCCAGTACATCGTCGGCTTCAGTGACGAAATGCAAAAACAGACACAGGAACTGAAACGCTTCCTGATGACAAACCTGTACCGTCACTACCGCGTGCAACGCATGACCACCAAGGCGGAACGCGTATTAACTGCACTGTTCGATGCCTTTATAAATGACCTGCGCATCCTGCCACCTGATGCCCTCAAGCACTGCAAAAAGCTGCAGGAAAGAATGGGAGACAATGGTATTGCACGAGGCGTATCCGATTACATTGCCGGCATGACAGACCGTTATGCCATTGTTGAATACGAGCGCATATTCAACCCCCGCCAGTTATCTTTTGCCAACCTCATTCCATAAGTCAGACTGCCATGGCACGTAAAAAATCAATCAACAATATTACCGGTAACTGCCACCTGAATCAGCAGACACTGGACTATCTGAAACTGAGCAAGCAACCCTTCGGCAAGGAAGTGTTGTCCAGCCAGACTTTTTACAGTGATGCCAGCCTTGAAAAAATTGTAAACAATATTCGCCACCAGGCACAGTTCAGTGATTTAGTATTACTGGTAGAAGGCCCGCACGGTTCAGGTAAAACCAGCCTGTTTCGCCATCTGCTACAAACCGACACACCAAACATAAAACTGTTGCCGGTTCAGGCAGAACCTACCGATACACTGGCCCATCTACAACAAAAAGCAGCACTCCACCTGGAAGACATGGGCAGCTCCGCACAGCTGGAAGAAAATTTAAACAACCTGCAAACCTTTGACCAGATAGCATTGCTGGTAATTGATGATGCCCACGTGCTCAGCGACAGCACGCTGCAGGAATTATTTAACTATCAACAACAACTTCGCCAGCAGAACATTACTCTGAAAATTCTGTTTTTCGCCAATAACGGTCTGGCGCATACCCTGCAAAAAATTGCTGAATTTACAGACGACCAGCTCTATGTACAGAACATGCCGCACTATCGTGACAAACAGGCGGCACACTTTATCCATTTCAAACTTCAGTGTGCAGGCTACCGGGGCGAGCCCTTGCTAAGCAGCAAAGACCTGCAGCAACTGGATAAAAAAATTAATGGCAGTGCGCTCAGTTTAATGCAGCATAGCGCACAATTACTTGAGCAGCAGGTTAAAAAGAAAACCACTGCACCATTAAGCCGCTGGATAAAAGCCCTGATCGTGATTTTGCTAATACTGATTGCAGTAATCAGCCTGACGATTTATTTTGATATTGCCCGATTTGCAGAGGAGTCGCCCAGAGGCTCCAGTACAGAAGAGTCGTCATTAATCACACAACCTGAGGTTATTGCGCAGCAGGCATCACCCACAAATACCGAACAAACCCAGGTCACTGCAGAAACGCCTGTTAGACACAATCAGCCAGAGCAGGTCACCGGCAGACCAAAACAGAAAACGGACAGTGAAGTTCTGCCAGAAATGCCCACTGAAAAACAGGTCAGCAGTATTGAACGTAGTACCAGCACAGTGCAGACATCACCACAGAAACCAGCAACACCGGCTGCTGCGGATACCAGCCAGGCACCAGAGGCCGTCACCGAGACCACTGCAAGCGATACGCTAACCGATACTGGCGACAGTAATAAGCAGGCAGTATTGACTGAACCCGTGATCGAGCCAACCACAACGTCTAATAAAGCGAATACAACTGCGCAGGAGCCGCAGCAAGCCCAACTGCCGGCGCCCCTGTTACAGCTCAGGGAAATGGGTTTGCGCGAAGCAGACTGGCTACTGGCACAGAACAGTTCACGCTGGACCATCCAGTTGTTGGGTGCACGGGAACCGGAAACCCTGCTGGTATTTGCACAACGGCATCATCTGGATAATCAGGCCGCCTGGTACAAAACCTGGCTTAGCAGCAAGCCCTATTATGTTCTGGTATATGGCAGCTATGCCTCGCGGGATAGCGCACGTGCACAGATCAACCAGCTGCCTCAGGCCTTACGCAGCGCCAAACCCTGGGTAAAAAGCTTGGACTCGGTACAGAAGACCATTAAATAAAGTCGTTAGTCATTGGTCTTTGGTCTTTGGTCTTTGGTCTTTGGTCTTTGGTCTTTCGACTTTCGACTTTCGACTTTCGACTTTCGACTTTCGACTAACGACTAACGACTAACGACTAACGACCATGGACTAACGACTACGCAGTATAGCCACCGCCCCCCGGCGTCTTAATCGTTACTACATCACCTGCCCTGAGTCGCGCAGAAAACTTGGCGGGATACAGTTTGCCATTAACCCGGTTTTCACCCACAGCCCCACTCGCCTTGCAGCCTTCACCCAGCTGAATCTCTCCAGCATGAATCCCCCAGGGCGCATGGGTACGACGTTCACTCAACACGGTTACGTGACAATCGCTTAACAGTGTGTAGCTTCGTTCAATCCCCTCGCCTCCGTGATGCGCACCGGCACCGGCAGAGTCGGTACGTAAACTGTAGCGATTAAGCCGTAACGGGTAATTCATCTCCAGCACTTCAACCGGCGTATTCAGGGTATTCGTCATATGGGTTTGCACACCACTCAAACCATCATACAGGGCATTACCACCCATGCCGCCGCCCATGGTTTCATAGTAATCCCATGCGGCGTGCTCCGCGCTGGCTTCCGCCCCCATTGCCAGGTTATTCATACTGCCATGACTGGCGGCCGGAATTTTTTCCACCACCGCCTGTGCCAGCGCACCCAGCACCACATCCACCACACGGCTACTGGTTTCAACATTACCGGCGGTGACCGCCGCCGGGCGTTGTGCATTTAACAAACTGCCGACTGGCGCGGATAAACTGATGTGTCGAAAGCTGCCGGCACAGGCAGGTGCATTGTCCGGCAGAAAACAGCGAAACACATAAAACACCGCCGCCGCTGCCACCGACAGGGGGCAATTGATATTGCCTTTAACCTGGGCCGCCGTGCCGAAAAAATCAACATCAGCCCGGCCGGCTTCAATTCGAATACAAACCTGTATCGGCAAATCGTTATGCCCCTGCCCATCATCGTCCATCACATCCCTGAAACGATAAACCCCGTCGGGTATTTGCTGCATCGCCTGCTGCGCCAGGCGCGCCGCATAATCATTCAGTGCCTGCAGGGCCTGCAGATAATTGTCACGTCCCATGGCCTGCAGCAACTCACCAAGACGCAACAGGCCACGTCGATTGGCACTGACCTGTGCAGAAAAGTCACCGTGTGACTGTAACGGATTCTGTAATGCGTCCAGTATATTCTGCATCACTGTCTTATCCAGCTGGTCATTGCGCAGTAGATGCGTCGGCGGTATTAGCAAACCCTCTTCATCCAGGTGACTTGAAACCGGCATCGAACCCGGACTGCTGGCACCTATATCCGCATGGTGTGCACGGTTGGCGACAAAACCACTGAGTTTGTTTTCATAAAACAACGGCGCGATCAGGGTAATATCCGGCAGGTGCGTGCCACCCAGATAGGGGTCATTCAACACCACCATATCACCGGGCTGCCAGCGCAAACCGCGCACAATATCCCTGGCTGCATACGCCATGCTGCCGAGGTGCACAGGAATATGCGCGGCCTGCGCACAGAGTTCGCCATCTGCGTCGAACACTGCACAGGAAAAATCCAGCCGGTCTTTTATATTGGGCGAAAACGCTACGCGTTTTAATACCGCACCCATTTCATCGCATACGGCTTCAATACGACTGGCGAATACACTTAATGCAATAGAATCCACGGTTTTTCCCGTTTTTAATAAAATGTCCTAAAATAACGCAACTAATACAGCGGTTTCACTTGAAATATCCGGCCGTGTAATTTATCGTAATGCCCTACTAAAACAATCAAGTATTCCCTCATACAGGATCAAAAATTATGAACCCATTAAAATCAGTCACCGGCACAATCATATCCGGTTTTGTGCTGGCTATCATTCTTGTCTTCGCACTTGGTAGCACCGGCCAGATCAATCCCTGGGGTTTCTGGGTATGGTTGCATGTACTGGTTGGTATTACCTGGATCGGTTTACTCTACTACTTCAACTTTGTTCAGGTACCCGGTGTAGCCAAAGCACTGTCTGAAAAAGACAGTGGTGGCCCTGGTCCTGCCGCAATTAACAAGTACGTTGCGCCACCTGCGCTGCTGTGGTTCCGCTGGGCGGCTGTAGCCACCTGGATCACCGGTGCACTGGCACTGGAAGCCATGCACACAGCTGACGGTTCAGGTGTGGTTGCCGCTTTCACCCTGGCTGAAGGCTATGCCACCATCGGTGCCGGCGCC
>JBFFND010000222.1:0-4757 GCA_041563375.1 Gammaproteobacteria bacterium
AAACTGTTTGCCGCCAGCTCCGACACTGCACAGGGCACCGGGCAGATTGTCAGCGCACAACCTGATCCCGATGGTGGCTATATGGCACTGGCAGTGATCAATATTGCCGATACCGAACGTAGCGAGCTCAAGTTACACAATGAAGCCGGCCCGGCTGTGACCCTGCAGGATCTGCCCTACCAGATTGAAGAACAGGCCAGCTAAAAAACTGCCAGCAGGGGCTGCTCCGCCTGTGGACAAGTCAGATGGCGGCTTTTTAATAACAAATCCGCCGTCCGCACCCGCATGCTGACCAGCCCATTAACTTGCTGAATATGCACCGCATACAACTGAATGCGCACATTTACTTGAAAAACACTCGTAAACACCGCAGCATAAAGCTTTGCTGTCCGCCGGATGTCCCTCTTACACCCTTTATAGAAACAATAACTGATAAAAGCACATTATATGATCAGTATACCGCACAAGGTTGACGCCTTTTTAGAACGCATTAAACAGGCCATTGCCTCGGATCAGCTGCAACTTCCCTCACTGCCCGATGTTGCCCTGAATGTCAAAACCGCCTGCGAAAGTGAAACCGCCACCGCACAGGATATCGCCCATGTAATTACCCAGGACCCGGCCATGACCGCCCGTCTGCTGCAGGTGGCTAACAGCTCGCTGTACCCGTCACAGCACCGGGTCGACACCATTCAGGCCGCGATTACCAAACTGGGCCTGAAAATGGTGGTCAACCTGGTGATCAGCCTGTCAATGAAGCAGCTGTATCACACCCACAACGACGTTATTGCCGAGCGGTTTCGCGAGCTCTGGCTGGCGAGCACCAAAACCGCTGCGATAGCCCGGCTGCTGGCACAGAACACCTCGCACCTGAATGCGGAGCAGGCAATGCTGGCCGGACTGATTCACAATATCGGTGCCCTGCCGATTATCCTGATGGCAGAAGATGACGACGACCTGTTCGATAATATGGAAGCGCTGTTAAAGGTGACCCAGACCATGCAGGGTCCTGTGGGAGCTTATATCTTCCGTAAGTGGCGCTTCCCCGAGATGATGGCTGAGGTAGCCAGTGAGTGTTATGATTTTCAACGGCAACACAGCGGCCCGGCGGATTATACCGATGTCATTCAGGTCGCCCTGATCGAGGGCAGCATTTACACCGGACTCGCCTGCCCGGACGACTGGTCCAGCGTTCCTGCTTTCGCACAACTGGCCATAGACACCGAAGCTCATGTGCTGGATATAGAAGAAAACAAGCTAATTTTTGAAGAAACCAGCTCACTCTTTAAATAAGCCTCTATAATCAGCCTAAACCAATACCAATAACAAAATAAACTTCGACAGGATACTCATGACTGCCAAAGCCGAACAATTCTTTGAACAACTTAAATCTGCCGTAGAATCCGACCAGCTGGTACTGCCCACACTGCCGGAAGTGGCACTGAAAATTCGCGAAGCAGTCGAAAGCGAAAATTCCTCAGCACAACAGGTGGCTGAAATCCTTACCCAGGACGCCTCGTTATCAGCACGCCTGATCCAGGTCTCCAACAGTCCGCTGTACCGTTCACGCACCCCCATCGAAGACCTGCAGATGGCGGTGACACGACTGGGCATCCGCATGGTAAAAGATCTGGTGGTGAGCCTGGCCATGAAGCAGATTTACCAGGCCACGTCCGATGTGCTGGATGAACACTTCCGTCGCACCTGGAATACCTCGGTAGAAGTTGCGGCCATCTGCCGTATGCTAGCCACCACTGTACCCGGCATGAACCCGGAACAGGCACTGCTCGCGGGGCTGATTCACAATATCGGCGCCCTGCCGATTCTGGTGATGGCAGAAGACGATGATGATCTGTTTAATGACAGTGAGGCGCTGGGACAGGTGATCGATGAGCTGCAGGGGCGCGTTGGTGAACTGATTCTGCAAACCTGGAATTTTGGCGATACCATGACTGAAGTAGTGCGTGAGGCCTGTAATTTCAGCTATGACCATCCGGGTGAAGCCAATCTGGTGGATCTGGTGCAGGTTGCCCTGCTGCAGGGTGGACATGTTCGCCAGAACATTGACTGGTCCAGTGTACCTGCCTTTTCAAGGCTCGGCATGGATACCGAAGTGAATGTGGTTGAGATTGAAGAAAATCAGGAAATGATTGAAAACACCAAACAGTCCTTACTCGCCTGATAAATCATTAGTAAACAACTAATTAAGCATATTCTGTAATATATGCGTATAATATCGGCGTTTTCAGGCAGCAGTGAGCATAATTACTCAGAGCTGCCTTAAGTCTATACGCGTTAAATTAGAGAATTTTATGAATAAAAAAATCACATTCAGCATGATTGCCTGCTGCGCAATCACCCCCGCTGTACACGCTACCAATGGATATCAGCTTACCGGCATCGGCGCCTATCAGAAGAGCCTGGGTGGCGCAGTCACCGCCAAACCCGGCTCGGCAATGACCGCGATTTCCAATCCTGCAGGCATGGCCCGTATCGGCAAACGCGCCGATTTCAGTATGGAAATGTTTATGCCGGAGCGCTTTGTTGATTTCACGGCTACCGGCGGTGAAAAGAATGAATCCGCCGCCGACCTGTACGGTGTACCGGCACTTGGCTGGACCGCACCCACCAGTGATGGTTCAGATCTGTATTTTGGTGGTGGCATGTACGGCACATCGGGTCTGGGCACTGATTACCCACAAACACGCTTCTCTCCTGAAATAACCTCAGGTCCGCAACAGGGCCCAGCGATGTACTTCGAGGGCTACTCGGCGATTCAGTTCTGGCAGATGGCGCCGACGCTGGCCTGGAATGCCAGTGATAAACTGACCTACGGCATCTCACTGAATATCGACTACCAGTCTGTTTCATTCAAACAGGCATTTCTAATGGATGGTGATGGCTCCGGCACAGCCGATGGCATTGTTGATGCCACTGCAGTAAATTTTGATCTGAGCCGGACTGCGCAGGCCTTTGGCTATGGCGTCAGCCTGGGCGTGTTATACGACATTAATGATGACTTCACCGTTGGTGCCAGCTACAAGAGTAAGCAAACCTTCAGCACACTGAAATATCAGCTGTCTCATGGTGATATTCAGGATGTAAGTGGCCGCAATATGCTGCCTATAACCGGCTGCACCGGCGGCGTATGCCCTGCCGGCACCTACTCGCTCAACCTGGATTTCCCCGCAATGTATTCGGTGGGCATGGCCTATCAGCTGAACAAGTTCACCAGCCTGTCACTGGACGTCAAGCAGATTGAATGGTCCAGCACACTGGATCGACTGGATGTGGAAGGCCCCAATGGCGAACTGATTACCCTGGCTGCTGGCTGGGATGACCAGACCATTATCGCACTGGGGGTTGAAGTTGCAGTGAACTATGCACTGAATGTTCGCGCTGGCTATAACAAGGCGGATGCACCCTTCGAGCAAAGCTCAACCGACAATAACTACATCCTGCCTGCGGTGACGCAAAGCCACTTTGCCTTCGGCCTGGATTACCGCATCAACCGCTACTGGCAGATTGGCATGCATGCCTCAAAAGCCACCGATGAAACTTATACCTCACCTTATACAGGTGCAAAGATTGGCCTGGGTATAACCACCTTCGGTATTAACCTGGGTTACCTGTTCTAAAGCATTAAACAGATGGTCCACATAAAAAAACGGCATCAATATTTGATGCCGTTTTTTTATGTACAGGATGTACGGTATTCCGCGAGAGGCAGGACGCTTATTTCAGAGCAACTTCATGACTACGCAACTGCTTCGCCAGTTTGTCGAGGATACTGTTAACAAACACATGGCTCTTATCCGAGCCGAACATTTTTGCCAGGCTGATCGCTTCACTGATCACCACTTTATAGGGCACATCAATGCGGTGTTTTATTTCATAGGTGGCGAGACGTAGAACCGACTGCTCGACCGGATCGATTTCATCATCCTTGCGATCGCTGTACTGGTCGATTAACTGATCCAGTCCATTGACCTCTGCGGGTACCTGATGCAACAGTGTATGGAAATACTCAAGGTCAACCTTGTCCATATTCTGTTCTTCATGGAACTGGCTTTCAATTTCCGCCAGATCATTACCCGACATATGCCATTGATACAGTGCCTGCAGGGCTTTTTTACGGGCGTTACTTCTGCCCTTGGCAACGGATACCGACATCTAGGCCAGCTTCTTCAGCAGGTTAACCATTTCGATTGCACTGATCGCGGCTTCCGCACCCTTGTTACCCGCCTTGGTACCGGCACGCTCAATCGCCTGCTCGATAGTGTTGGTGGTTAACACGCCGTTAATCACCGGAATATTGTGATCCAGTGAAACATGGGCCATGCCTTTCGAGGCTTCACCTGCGACAAAATCAAAATGCGGTGTAGAACCACGAATCACCGCGCCCAGGCCGATAATTGCATCATAGCGACCGCTCTGTGCCATCTGCTGAATCACCAGCGGCATTTCATAGGCACCGGGCACTTTGGCGAGGGTGATATTGGCTTCGGGTACACCGTGACGTTTCAGCGCATCAATCGCACCGGCCTCCAGGCTGTCCACAATAAAGCTGTTGAAACGGGCACTGACGATGGCAAAGGTGCCCTGGGTGTATTGCAGTTCGCCTTCAATGGTTGTGATGTCTGACATTCGCTTTCTCTATTAATGAATTCGGTTTAAGGGTCTGGCTGTAACAATGGCTGCTGATTATAACCGTTAATCATCACCAGTAACATAATCAACCACTTCAAGGCCAAAGC
>JBFFND010000223.1:0-4752 GCA_041563375.1 Gammaproteobacteria bacterium
CAGACCTGGCGGTTTTTTTTATTAAGTACGTTGATAAATACAGTGCTTGCTTAAATAGCCTGAAATACCCTGCATGGGTGATGCGCAAAACAGGTAATATGATTCAGTATATTGAGTTCGTCATATTGATCTCGCCATATTGAACTTGCTTGGGCAGCGGTTAGAATAGTTCACGCAGGCGGTAAAGCAACATTGCGGCCAGGTAACAACGGCGTCTTTCAGGCCTGCATCGAACAGGCGTTGCGGCGATTAGAAATTAAAATGAATCAGACAGGACAATAGTAAACATGTGTGGAATAGTCGGTGCGGTTGCGGAGCGAAATGTAACGCCAATTTTATTAGAGGGATTGCGACGCCTGGAATACCGGGGCTATGACTCGGCCGGTATCGCGGTGATCAACGATGCGCAATGCCTGGAGCGGGTACGTCGCGTAGGCAAGGTCGCCAATCTGGCCGACTCCATCGAAAAGCAGCCGATCAAGGGCTTTGTGGGTATTGCCCACACCCGCTGGGCAACCCACGGTGAACCTTCCGAACCCAATGCGCACCCCCACATCTGCAATAACTCGGTAGCAGTGGTGCATAACGGCATTATTGAAAACCATGGGCAGTTGCGTGAACAGCAGACTGCCAGTGGCTACCAGTTTACTTCACAGACCGATACCGAAACGGTGGTGCATCAGGTTGAACTGTATAAAAAAGCCGGCTTTGATTTACTCGAGGCGGTAAAGAAAGCCAGCGCCGACTTTGAAGGCGCCTATGCACTGGGCGTGGTGTCAGTGGCCGAGCCGGGTCGCCTGATAGCCACTCGTTGTGGCAGCCCGCTGGTGATCGGCGTTGGTTTTGGTGAATATTTTATTGCTTCGGATGTGGCCGCGCTACTGCCGGTGACACAGCGGTTTATTTTTATGGAAGAAGGCGACATCGCCGACATCCGTAAAGACAGCCTGCAGATTTATGACCAGGATGACCAGCCGGTCGAGCGAGAAATCAGCACCTCGGAGCTCAGTGTGGATGCGGTGAGTCGCGGTGAATACCGTCATTATATGATGAAGGAAATTCACGAACAGCCCGCCGTACTGGCGGAAGTCATGGAAGGCCGGGTTTATGAAGGTAAGGTGCTGGATACTGCTTTCGGTGCGGACGCCGGTAAGGTGTTTGATGCGGTTAAACGGGTGCAGATTATCGCCTGCGGCACCTCATATCATGCGGGCATGGTGGCACGTTACTGGCTGGAGTCACTGGCGGGTATTCCCTGTAATGTGGAAGTGGCCTCGGAATTCCGCTACCGCAACCCGGTGGTCACCGACGATACCCTGGTGGTCACCATTTCCCAGTCCGGTGAAACTGCCGACACTCTGGCGGCGCTGCGTAGTCTGAAAGGCAAAACCCCTTATTCATTATCAATCTGTAACGTGCCCGAGAGCTCGCTGGTGCGCGAATCCAAACTGGTGCTAATGACCCGTGCAGGCCCCGAAATCGGTGTCGCCTCAACCAAGGCCTTCACCACCCAGCTGGTCGGCCTGATGCTGATGACACTGGCGCTGGGACGTCGTCATCAACTGAGTGCGGAAACCGAGCTGCGTCTGATTGAAAACCTCAAACATCTGCCGGCTCTGATCGAACAGGTGCTGGAAAAGAACCAGATTGAAGACTGGTCTGAACATTTCAAGGATACGCTGAATTCGATCTTCCTGGGGCGTGGTATACAGTACCCGATTGCTATGGAAGGTGCGCTGAAGCTCAAGGAAATTTCCTATATCCATGCTGAAGCTTATGCTGCCGGTGAATTAAAACACGGCCCACTGGCGCTGGTTGATCCGCAAATGCCGATTATTGCGGTGGCGCCCAAAGACGGCATGGAAGACAAGTTGAAATCCAATCTGCAGGAAGTGCTGGCACGCAGTGGTGAAGTCTACCTGTTTGCCGATGAGCGCCTGAATATGACGGATCTGGGTGAACACTGTCATGTGATGACTGTACCGGCGGTGGAGCCGGAAGTGGCGCCGATTCTGTTTGCCATACCGTTGCAGCTGTTTTCCTACTATGTGGCACTGCGCAAGGGCACAGATGTGGACCAGCCGCGTAACCTGGCAAAATCGGTGACGGTAGAATAGAAAAATTACGCCGGATCTGAGTATTGTAAGGTTAAAATAATGTCCTTACCTCGATAATAAAGTCTTTACCTGGATAATAAAGTTCTTACCTCTGCAAGGGTGATCTAAGCTGCTGTTTATTAAGTGTTTTTTTAGGGAATACTGGCCTTCACTAGTGGCAAGGATTTAGCTACGTCGATTTGTGAGTTCTTGTGGGAATATTTCTATTCGCTTGGAGGGAATACGGATAGACCTTACAAAGTTAATGTTTTTTGTTCTTTAGAAACCTTCTTGTCGTGATATGCTAGTGCCCTGCTAGAAAATAATTACTATAAGAATCAAGGGATTAAAGTGCAGAAAGAAGAACAAACATTTCTCAACGACCTCGACAAAAGACTCTGGAATGCGGCAGATCGCCTGCGCTCCAATATCGACGCCGCCGAGTACAAGCACGTAGTGCTCGGCCTGATCTTTCTCAAATATGTATCAGATGCCTTCACCGAACGCCGTGAACAACTGAAAGCTAATTTCGCCAATCCCGAACACGAGTACTATCTGGGCGACGATGCCGAAGAGATGGTTGCAGAAGAACTGGAGATCCGCGATTACTACACCGAGAAAAATGTCTTCTGGGTGCCTGCCCTGGCTCGTTGGGAGAATCTGCAAAACAATGCCAAGGTCGCGCCAGGCACCGAAATCGAAATCAAGAACGGGAAAAAGGTCACCTACAAATTCACCAGCATCGGCAAGCTCATTGACGATGCCCTTGAGGAAATCGAAAAGGAAAACCCCAGACTCAAAAACGTACTAGATAAAAACTACGCACGCCGCCAGATAGACCCCAATATCCTTGGCCAGCTCATCGACAAAATCGCCGAGATCCCGTTCCACCACAAAACGCTGCACGCCAAAGACATACTCGGCCACGTCTACGAATACTTCCTCGGTCAGTTCGCCCTGAGTGAAGGCAAAAAGGGTGGTCAGTATTACACCCCCAAGGCCATCGTCACCCTCATCGTCGAAATGCTGCAACCCTACAAAGGTCGCGTCTACGACCCTGCCATGGGCTCCGGTGGATTCTTCGTATCAAGTGAAAAATTCATTGAAGAACATGAAGGCAAACTGGGCAACATCTCCGTCTACGGTCAGGAATCCAACCCTACCACCTGGCGCCTGGCAGCAATGAACATGGCCATTCGTGGCATCGACTTCAACTTCGGCGGCGAACCGGCAAACACTCTCAGCAACGACCAACATCCAGACCTGCGTGCCGACTTCGTCATGGCCAATCCCCCCTTCAATATGAAAGAGTGGAACAGCGGCGTCAAAGACGACGACCCGCGCTGGCAATACGGCATCCCGCCCGCCGGTAACGCCAACTTCGCCTGGATGCAACACATGCTCTACCATCTGGCACCCAACGGCAGTATGGGCCTGCTACTCGCCAACGGTTCCATGAGCTCCAACACCAACAACGAAGGCGAAATCCGCAAAAAGCTATTGGAAGAAGACCGTGTCGAATGCATGGTCGCACTTCCCGGCCAACTGTTTACCAACACCCAAATCCCCGCGTGTATCTGGTTCCTCACCAAGAATAAGAAAGCCAGAGATAAATTCAGAGACAGAAGCGGCGAAGTCCTCTTCATCGATGCACGACAATTAGGAATCATGAAAGATCGCGTATTACGTGATTTCACACCAGATGAAATCATCGAGATCGCGATGATTTTTCATAATTGGCAAAAGGGTGAAAATTACGCTGACCAATTAGGCTTTTGTAAGTCAGCATCACTTGATGAAATCAAGAAACATGATTATATCCTCACCCCCGGCCGCTACGTCGGCGCCGTTGAAGAGGAAGACGACGGCGAACCCTTCGTAGATAAAATGGCACACCTCACCACACAACTGAAAGATCAGTTTGAACAAAGCGACAAACTGGAAGCGGAAATTAGAAAAAACTTAGCTGGGTTGGGCTACGATGTTTGAAACAACAAACTATAAGCTAAGTGATGTTATTAATTTGATCGGTGGTGGCACACCAAAAAGGAGTAACCCTGATTATTGGGAAGGGAGTATTCCTTGGCTATCTGTTGCTGATTTCAATTCGGATGATCGTTTCATAGATGATGCTTCGGAAAGAATTACGGAAAAAGGTTTAAATGAAAGCAGCACTAAGTTGCTTGAAGCTGGGCAAATCATTATATCTGCAAGGGGCACTGTTGGTGCTCTTGCACAACTAACAAAACCAATGGCATTTAATCAATCATGCTATGGGATCGATGGTAAAGCAGGGATCGCAGAAAATGATTTTCTTTACTATTTGTTAAAGCAAAAAGTAAAAGAGTTGCAGGAAAAAACGCATGGTGCGGTATTTGATACTATTACCAGAGAAACATTTAACCATATTAACATCGAAATACCATCTATTGAAAATCAGATTGCTATTGCAAAAATACTTGGTGATTTAGATAAAAAAATCCAACTCAACCGCCAAATCAATCAAACTCTCGAACAAATCGCCCAGGCCATCTTCAAATCCTGGTTCGTCGACTTCGAACCCGTCAAAGCCAAGATACAAGCCAAACAAGATGGCCAGAACCCCGAACGCGCCGCTATGCGCGCTATCAGCGGAAAAACCGACGAAGAACTCGAC
>JBFFND010000224.1:0-4730 GCA_041563375.1 Gammaproteobacteria bacterium
CAAAATAACCGCTCACCATTGCCGGGTGAACCACCGGTTGTTAACAATCGCGCACCGCTCACCGCAGATAATCAGGCAGTGGTTATAGAGAACACAACTAGCAAGCCTGTTTCGCCAGATCACACACACAATACACAAACGGCATCGCACAGTCACCCAACAGAAACGTCCGCGCTTAAACCGCGCTCAAGCCAAATCAGCACGCCAGAAGCTGACAAGGTAAGCAGCAAACCTGCAGAGAAAAAAATTCATATTCAACAGAGCAGCCGTGAAGACCCGATTGATTCGCTGATTATGAATGCCTATAACGCATTTCAGCGCGGCCAGTATGAACAGGCGCAAATGCTATACCAGCAGGTGCTAGAACAGGAACCCAGAAACCGTGACGCCAGCCTGGGGCTTGCCGCGATTGCGCTTAAACAGCAGCGTTATGAATATGCACGGCAGAAGTACCTTGCGCTTTTAAAACTCAATCCAAAGGACAGTCTGGCAATTGCCGGCCTTAGCAGTATCAACCAGGGAAGTTTGCAGAACTCAAGCGATGCCGCGCTCAGTGAAAGCCAGCTCAAATTTATGTTGAAAGAACAACCGGATGCGGCGCACCTGTATTTTGCACTGGGCTCGTTATATGCGGGCAAAGGCCAGTGGCCACAGGCACAGTCGGCATATTTCAGTGCCTGGGCTGCTGACAGCAATAATGCCGATTACACTTATAATCTGGCGGTGAGCCTGGATCACATTAACCAGTCACAGCAGGCACTGCAGTATTACCAGCTCAGCCTCAGATTGATGCGGGATTCCGCCGCCAGTTTTTCTGCTGCACAGGTACAACGGCGCATTAGCAGCTTACAGGAGGCGACGCAATGAGCCAGCCGGGCCAGACCCCTGCAACTGAAAGTATTTCCGATCTGGGTTCCGCACTGCGTGCGAAAAAGAAACGGCTGGGCGAAGAACTGATCGCACAGGGCCTGATCACCAATGACCAGGTCAGCATTGCGCTGAAAGAACAGAAAAAAACCTCCCAGCCACTGGGTGAAGCACTGGTTTCTCTTGGCTTCTTAACCGAAGGTGTACTGCGTGATGCGCTGGGTGAAATGCTGGGGCGTGAGAGTATCGATCTGTCCAATGTCGTGCCCGACACCGATGCGCTTAAGCTGGTACCCAAGGAACTGTCGGTACGTTTCAATATTATTCCACTCAACTTCGACGCCATAGAAAACACACTGTCGGTGGCAATGACCGATATTTATAACCTGACGGTACTGGATCGCCTGCGCGCCATTGTCGGTAACCGCGTTGAAATTATTCCACTGCTTGCCAGTGAAAGCCAGATTAGCGATGCCATTGATCAGTTCTACGGTTATGAATTATCGGTTGATGGCATACTGCATGAAATTGAAACCGGCGAAGTGGACTACGACAGCCTGGAAGCGGAAGGCCATGCCTACAGTCAGCCACTGGTGCGACTGGTGGATGCGATACTTTCCGATGCGGTCAAGCAGGGTGCATCGGATATTCACTTTGAACCGGAAGAAGGATTTCTGCGTTTGCGTTACCGCATCGATGGTGTACTGCGCCAGGTGCGCAGCCTGCACAAGGACTACTGGTCAGCCATCGTGGTGCGCCTGAAAGTTATTTCCAATATGAATATCGCGGAAACACGCGCACCGCAGGATGGCCGCATCAGCCTGAACATACATGGCCACCAGATCGATTTTCGTGTTTCCTCGCAACCGACTACCCACGGTGAAAATGTCGTACTGCGTGTACTGGATCGTGCCAAGGGCATCGTCAATATTGATGATCTGGGCTTACATGAAGACTCACTGTCACAACTTAAACTGATTATGGCGCGACCTGAAGGCATCGTGCTGGTAACCGGGCCCACTGGCAGCGGCAAAACCACCACCCTGTATTCCATGCTGAGCTATGTTCGCTCCGAGCAGGTCAATATCATGACCCTGGAAGACCCGGTGGAATACCCGATGGACCTGGTGCGCCAGACCTCGATCAACGAGGTGCTACGCATGGACTTCGCCAATGGCATTCGCTCACTGATGCGGCAGGACCCGGACATTATTCTGGTGGGTGAAATCCGTGACCATGACACCGCCGAAATGGCATTCCGTGCCGCCATGACCGGGCATCAGGTATATTCGACACTGCACACCAATTCCGCCATTGGCTCGATACCACGCCTGATAGATATAGGTGTTAAAGCCGACATCATGTCGGGCAATATTATCGGTATTATTGGTCAGCGCCTGGTGCGAAAACTTTGTCGTCATTGTAAAACCACCCATAGCGCCTCTGAAATCGAAAAAAAACTGCTGGGCATCGAAGACAGCAAAGCCGTCGAATTATATGACGCCAATGGTTGCGATAAATGCGATGACATTGGTTACAAAGGCCGCATTGCCATTCTCGAAGTATTAAAAATTGATGGTGAGCTGGACGAGATGATTGCCGAACATGTCACCCTGGGAAAAATCAAGGCACACCTTAAACAGCGCGGCTTCAAAACCCTGGCGGATGATGCTGCACGACGAGTGCTTGAAGGCAGTACCACACTGGACGAAGTCAGCCGCGTAATTGACCTGACGGATCGATTGTAGTCATGGCAAACATATATAAATATAAGGCGATTGATAACAGTGGCAAGAAACGTCACGGTAATGTAGAAGCGGATAATCTACTCGACCTGGAACAGCGACTGGCCGGCATGGGCCTGGACCTGATCACCTTCAGGGAAGTCAAACCCGGCCTGTTCAGTTTTAAATCAAAAGGTATTACGCGTCAGGATTTAATTAACTTTACCTTCCAGATGCAGCAGCTCACCAAGTCCGGGGTGAGTATTCTCGACGGACTGGCGGACCTGAAAGATTCACTGCCTGACAGCCGCATGAAAGAAGTGTTGATGGGGCTGATTGATGAAATTCAGGGTGGTAAAACCTTTTCCAGTGCATTGCAGGAGTTTCCGGAAATTTTCGACAGTGTCTATGTCACCCTGGTGCAGGTGGGTGAAGAAAGCGGACGCCTGCCAGATGTGCTTAAGGACATGGCAGAAACCCTCAAGTGGCAGGATGAGCTGATCTCCCATACAAAAAAAATCATGATCTACCCGGCACTCGTCACCACCGCAATTACAGGGGTTGTGATCTTTCTAATGATTCAGGTAGTGCCAGAACTGATTCCATTTTTACTCGAGGTCGGCGGTGAAATTCCAGTACACACCCGTGCGCTGATTGCTACTTCAAACTTTCTTGGCCAATACTGGTATCTATTACTGGCGCTACCAGTATTGCTTTATTTCACACTCAGGCAACTGGCGGCAAAAAATCCCAAACTGCGCATGACCATTGATCGCTTTAAACTCAGGCTGTATATATTCGGTCCGCTGATACTGAAAATAAACCTGGCGCGTTTTTCAACCTATTTCGCCATGATGTATGCCTCCGGCCTAACCGTACTGGATAGTTTAAAAATTTCCGAGTCACTGGTGTCCAACGCAGTACTAAGCCAGGCGATAAAAGATGTACGTGAAGGTATTGCAGACGGCATACAGATTTCCGACAGTTTTAAATCAGTGGCTGTGTTTCCGCCACTGGTTATCCGTATGTTAAAAGTCGGCGAAAACACCGGCGCACTGGATGATGCCCTGCTAAACATCAGCTACTTCTATAACCGTGAAGTACGGGAAAATGTCGACAAGATGGAAGCCGCCATGTCACCGGTACTCACCGTGGTACTGGGTGGTATTATGTTATGGATTATGTCTGCGGTACTCGGCCCCATTTACGATTCACTCAGCAAGATACAGTAGCATTGTGAAAAGAATATTTTATTTTTCAGGTTATCGCCTTACCGTTTTTCACTGGCAACAGCATCAGTGCATAGACAGCTACGCCTTCAACCCGGGTGAAGATGGTATCGCCAAATTCCAGGCTTATCTTAAGGCCACCGAAAACACCCCCGTGCGCATGCTA
The DNA here is from genome assembly GCA_041563375.1 of Gammaproteobacteria bacterium. Classification (GTDB taxonomy): domain Bacteria; phylum Pseudomonadota; class Gammaproteobacteria; order SZUA-229; family SZUA-229; genus SZUA-229. Next base: position 3,987 of record JBFFND010000224.1, read on the forward strand.
ATTGACCTGATCGAGGAGGACTTCGTTAAGGATAGCATTCCTCATGTGGGCTCACGTGATCGCAAAGCGATCGTACAGCGTCTGGTTGAACGGCAATATCGCAAGAGCCGTGATTTTTTCCAGTATCGTGTTCTGGAACGTGAAAAAGGCGGACGTCGCGATGACGTAGTATTGTACAGTGTACTCAGTAACCCGGACATTCTACATACCTGGCTGGGGCCGATGCAGCAGGAAGGCACAGCCATTGCGGGCATCTGGTCACTGCCACTGCTCAGCCCGAAGTTATTTCCGGCACTTAACACCCGCTCAAACAATGTATTACTTGTATCGCAACAGGTACCAAGCAATTTACGTCAGACCTTTATTCGCAATGGCCGTTTCGAGAACAGCCGCTCCGCCGTGGTTAACCTGGAGGACGCGCCACTGGGTGAATACATTTCAATTGAAGTCGAGCAAACCATCCGCTTTCTCTCCAACCAGCGGCATATCGGTTTTGACGAAAAAATTGAGGTACATGTCATCTGTCGGCAACAGGACATAGAACCGACACGAAAAATCTGTAGCAACTCCGCACTGCGCACTTTTTATTTCCATGACCTGCAGGAAATAGAACAATCACTGCGCTGTGATACCGGATCTACTGAATACAGCAATGGCATCTACTCCTATCTCTGTGCGAAACAGCCGCTACCGCTTGGTCATTACGGTAATGTTTCTCTCTTCAGCAGCTACTATCAACAGCTG
>JBFFND010000225.1:0-4682 GCA_041563375.1 Gammaproteobacteria bacterium
CGCACCATATCTTTTTCTGCCGCAGGGAACACGTCTACAATACGGTCAACGGTTTTCGCCGCGGAACTGGTGTGCAGTGTACCGAACACCAGGTGCCCGGTTTCCGCTGCCGACAGCGCCAGGCGAATGGTTTCCAGGTCACGCATCTCACCCACCAGGATCACATCCGGGTCTTCACGCAGTGCCGAACGCAGCGCCTCGCTAAAGCCCATGGTGTCACGGTGCACCTCACGCTGGTTGACCAGGCATTTTTTGCTTTCATGCACGAATTCAATCGGGTCTTCAATGGTCAGGATGTGACCGTAATCATTCTCGTTCACATGGTTGACCATGCCTGCCAGCGTGGTTGATTTGCCTGAGCCGGTAGGCCCGGTCACCAGCACGATACCCCGCGGGGTATTGGAAATTTCCTCGAATATCTTCGGTGCATTAAGCTCTTCAAGGGAGAGTATTTTTGAAGGAATGGTACGAAACACCGCACCGGCACCGCGATTGTGGTTAAATGCGTTAACACGAAAGCGCGCCAGACCGGGAATCTCGAACGAGAAATCCACCTCCCAGTATTCCTCAAAGGTTTTACGCTGCTTGTCATTCATGATGTCATACACCATCGAATGAATTTCTTCATGGGGCATCGCATCCACATTAATACGACGTACATCACCATCAACACGAATCATCGGCGGCAGGCCCGCTGACAGATGCAGATCTGATGCGCCATTTTTTACGCTAAAGGCCAGTAGCTGTGCAATATCCATTAAATCTCCCCGGGAAACTGCATGAAAACCCTGACGTGGCTGCCAGGTCTCACTTGAAAGAGGTAAGCCCTTCATAGGACAATGTATTTTTCCGGAACAGATGGCTTTTCGTGCTCAACAATAGAGCGCCCTTCATTCCGGGTATTCTATTTATAGTCAATAATTTAGCATGCTTCAATTAAGGTGGCTTATTAATGTCGGCCGAGACCCCCGGTTCTGCAAACCACTCTGCAAAAATTGCAGAAAATTTACACGCACTGCAGCAGCAGATTGCGCGTTATTGTGAGCAATATCAACGACTACCATCCGAAGTCCGGCTGCTGGCAGTGAGCAAAACCAAACCCGTCGAGGATATTCGCGCCGCCTTTGCTGCCGGGCAGGACTGTTTTGCGGAAAATTACCTGCAGGAGGCGCTGCAAAAAATCCAGTCTCTGCAGGATCTGCCCATTGAGTGGCATTATATCGGTGCAATCCAGTCTAATAAGACGCGCGAGCTGGCGGCACATTTCGACTGGGTACACAGTGTCGATCGATTGAAAATTGCGCACCGCCTGAGCGAGCAGCGCCCTGACAGCATGGGCGATCTGAATATCTGCGTACAGGTTAATATCAGTCATGAGGCCAGCAAATCCGGCGCCACCCTGGAACAACTGGACACATTGGTAGACGAGATCATCCAGTTGCCCCGACTGCGCCTCAGGGGGCTGATGGCAATACCCGCACAGGCCGATACACTGGAAGCCCAGCGCGCAATTTTTGCGCAGATGCGGCAGGCACTGCAGCGTTTGCAACCGCGCCACCCATCACTGGACACCTTATCCATGGGCATGAGCAATGACATAGAAGCGGCGATTGCTGAAGGCAGCACCCTGCTGCGTGTCGGCACGGCTATTTTCGGTGCGCGTAACTGAAACATTACAAGCGGACACAAACACATAGCTGTAACCGGTACACGCAGCTGCAAACTCCGATTAAGGCACAACAGGGAAAGCGTCGATTAACGCAGAGCTTCCCTAAATGAAAAGCTAACTCTTATAATAAACGCCCATACAGGCAAAGATACGACTCCTATGACACAGACCATCTGCTTTATTGGCGGCGGCAATATGGCGCAAAGCCTGATCGGCGGCCTGATCCACAACGGCTATGACAGCCAGCATATTATCGTCAGCGACCCGGACAGTTCGCGATTGCAACAGCTGGCCGAGCTGTATTCGCTGCGCACCAGTGAAGACAATTTGCCCGCCGTCGCGGAAGCCGATGTACTGGTGCTGGCGGTGAAGCCACAGGTCCTGGCACAGGTGTGCCAGCAGCTACAGACAGCTGTGCAGCAAAAAAAGCCGCTGATAATCTCGATTGCCGCCGGTATTCGCTCCACCGACATCGAGCGCTGGCTGGGGGGCAATCTGCCCGTGGTACGCACCATGCCCAATACGCCTTCGTTGATTCAGGCAGGCGCCACTGGCCTGTATGCCAATAGCAACACCTCTACTGAACAGAAAACGATAGCCGAACAGATTCTTAAAGCCGCGGGACTCACCCTGTGGGTAGAAAAGGAAAACCTGCTGGATGCGGTCACTGCCCTGTCCGGCTCCGGACCCGCCTATTATTTTCTGATCATGCAGGCAATGCAACGTGCCGGGGAAAAGCTGGGACTGGATGCAGACAGCGCCGATCGGCTCGCCAGGCAAACTGCACTGGGTGCAGCACGCATGGCGACAGAGGGGGAAGATGATCCGGCCACATTACGTGCTAAAGTGACCTCCAAAGGCGGCACTACTGCCGCGGCTATTGCTTCCTTTGAAGCCAGCCAGCTGGATGAGATTATTTTACGGGCACTCACTGCTGCACGGGATCGTGCCACTGAACTGGCCGATGAACTGGGCCAGCAATAACTGACAAACGTAGCGCAATCAGGGTATAGAGACCACCATGAATCCATTTATTTTTTTAATTGATATTATTTTTCAGCTGTATGCAACGCTGCTGCTGATTCGTGTGCTACTGCAATGGGCCAGGGCAGATTTCTACAATCCGATTACGCAGTTCATTGTGAAGGTCACCAACCCACCGGTGCTGCCATTGCGCCGCATTATTCCGGGCATTGGCGGGCTTGATCTGGCCACGGTATTACTCGCTCTGCTGGTGCTGGCGATAAAGACCATGCTGGTTTATCAAACCGTTAATCCGCTGGCAGTATCCGTGGTGGCACTGGGTCAGCTGCTGATACTCTGCATCAGCATTTACCTGTACGGCATTATTATCCAGGCCATTCTCAGCTGGGTAAATCCCGACCCCTACAACCCGGCGGTGAGCTTACTTAATAGCCTGACCTTTCCGGTAATGAAACATTTCCGCCGACTGATGCCACCCATTAGCGGCATGGATATTTCGCCGATCTTCGCGATTATTGCACTGATGTTTATCCAGTATACGATTCGCTACCTGTTTGCCGGCGTGTTTGGTGTGCAGCTTTAAGCCGACAGCTTATGGCGGAGTTTTATGAATGGCGAGACGGTAATCTGTTGCTGCGCGTCAAGGTCCAGCCCAAAGCCAGCCGCAGCGAGTTTTGTGGATTACTCGATGACCGTCTGAAAATACGCATCAGTGCAGCACCCACAGATGGTAAGGCGAATCAGCAGCTGATCCAGTTCCTGGCAAAGCAGTTCAAAGTCAGCAAATCGCAGGTCAGCCTGCTGTCCGGCGACACTTCACGTGAAAAACGCTTTATGATTATTGCACCAGAACAGATACCTGAAGAACTTGCAAACATGATCAGCCCGGCAACGAATGCCACAGGCCTTTAAGCGCCAGATACAGTGTCCAGCATGCAAACAGCATCACCAGTCCACCGGAAAAATAACGCACTCCCTGCTTTTGCACCCAGTGTTTAAGCTGGTTTGCAAACAGGCCCATTGCCAGTAGATTGGGCAGGGTACCCAGACCAAAACTCAACATCAACAGCGCACCTTCAACAAAACCACCACTGGACATCGACCAGATCAAAACACTGTACACCAGGCCGCAGGGCAACCAGCCCCATAACCGTCCCAGCAGCAGCGCCTGCGCCGGATGACTGACCGGCAATAATTTTTGCGCACCTGGCTTCAGGTATCTCCACAGATAAGCACCCAGCTTTTCAATCCGTGTTAAACCCATCCACCAGCCGGATAGATACAATCCCATCAGCAACATAAATACACCCGCGAACAACTGTAATATTAACTGCATATACTGCAGATCAATCCAGCCCAGAGCCAGCCAGCCAAGTGCACCCATAATGCCACCCGCCAGGGTGTAACTGCTTAAGCGGCCCAGGTTGTATGACAACATCAGCGTCAACAGAGCACTTTTCTGCTGTGTCGCCGAGCTATTCACTGCGAAACTCAATGCCCCAACAATGCCGCCACACATGCCGACACAGTGCACACCACCCATTAATCCGACAATAAACGCTGTTATATAAGTAAATTCATGCATTTTTCTTTAAAGATTCCTGTAAAACCCCTTGTATTACAGTGCAAAAGCACTAACAATTCAGACACAGGATAATTCCCCGGATTATTCATAATAACAGACAAAACCTTTTACCATAGGAGCACCTGAGTATGGCGGTGAAAAAGAAAGCGGCGAAGAAAAAAGTAGCCAAGAAAAAAGTTGCGGTATCCTCGGCTGTTAAAAAGCCACCAACCAAGAGTGAAATTCTAAACCATATTGCTGGCGAAACTGAATTAAGCCGCAAGGAAGTATCTGCGGTACTGGACAGCCTGTCTGGCCTGATTGAAAAAAATCTTAAACCACGCGGCCCCGGCTTCTTTAATATGCCAGGCCTGTTAAAGATCAAGGTTGTGAAAAAACCTGCGGTTAAGGCACGCAAGGGCACTAACCCTTTCACTGGCGAAGAAATGATGTTCAAAGCCAAAC
>JBFFND010000226.1:0-4660 GCA_041563375.1 Gammaproteobacteria bacterium
ATCCCTGGGCTTCATCCGCCAGACCCTGATTGTATAAACCGGCGGCAATGGTGGTGTACCAGCGGGGCGGCACCGCACAGTAAAACAGTGCGTTCACCTGGCCGTGCAGATCTTCCAGTGAATCAGCCAGTGCCTGGTAAGTGTGCTCCTCCTGCAGATCTCCTGTCACCGATTTCAGCATATGGGTGAATGTCTGCCACTGGTTTTCATCCAGATGAATATCACTGCGATACTTAATCAGGCCTTCGTGCAATGAATCGACCCATTGCTGGTGACTGCGATCCTTGAATACACCGATAATTTTGCTGTCTGGATGCAATAGACCACAATCCAGCATTTTTATCAGTGCAGGAATCAGTTTGCGTTTGGTTAAGTCACCGCCGGCGCCGAGAATAACAATGTTCGCCGGTTGCGTATGTTCACCAATGCACACCTTTTCTGCTGTTTCCACATTAACCTCGAATAATCAGCGATCTATTTCAGGGAACGGATACTGTGTCCGCCAAATCCGGCACGCATGGCATTCAGCACCTTGCCGGCAAATGCATCGTCCTGTCGACTGCGGAAACGCATTTGCAGTGCCAGGGTAAGCACCGGGGTGGGCACGGCCAGGTCAATTGAATCCTGCACCGTCCAGCGACCTTCACCGGAGTCATCCACATAATCACTGAGTTCAGACAGTTGCGGATCATCGGCAAAGGCATCGGCTATTAAATCCAGCAACCAGGAACGCACCACACTGCCGTGTTGCCAGATGGCGGAAATCTGCTGCAGATCCAGCTGCAGTTCATCCTTTGCCTGCAGCATTTCAAAGCCTTCGGCAAACGACTGCATCATGCCGTACTCAATGCCGTTGTGCACCATTTTCACATAATGCCCGGCACCGGCCGGACCGACATGTCCCCAGCCCTTGTCGTTCTCTGGTGCCAGCGATTGCAGTGCAGGACGCAACAGCTCAATCGCCTGCTCACTGCCACCGGCCATAATACTGTAACCGTTTTCCAGCCCCCATACGCCTCCGGAGGTGCCGCAGTCAACAAAGTGTATACCCTGCTCCGCCAGTCGTTCAGCGCGCTGCATACTGAGTTTGAAATTGGAGTTACCGCCATCCACCAGCAGGTCACCTTTTTCCACTCCGGCCTGCAACAGCTCATCAATGCTCTGGTCGACAAACTGATGCGGCACCATCAACCAGATAACCCGCGCAGTATGCAGTGCAGACACCAGTTGTTGCAGACTGCTCACTGACTGAATCGCCTGATGTTCCTCCGCCAGTGTCCGGGTGCTGTTCTGATCCACATCATAGACCACCAGTTGATGCCCATCGGCCACCAGTCTGCGCACCATATTGGCACCCATTTTTCCCAAACCGATCATTGCCAGTTTCATTGCGGTACTCCTGAATTTTTTCTTAAGCCGACGGTTTCGGTGATGCCGACTTTAAACGGTGAGCGATGTTTGACTCGCTCTATACATTAATAGCCCCCGTGTCTGTTTACAACAGTGAGCAAGCTTTGTACCAGCATAACCTGTTTACCAGCATATCGATGCATTATCTGCTGCAACAGAGCTAAAAATTAAAGACATACTCGCTACTGACGTCTGCTATTCCCATACAGGCAGGCACACAGTACTGGTATAACTTATGCATTCGCTAACAGGTAACCGAGCAGATGCATCAAAACAGCGCTATGCTGTCCAGATATCACAGCCACAGCACCATAATGCGTCAGTGTCGGTGCATTACTTCAACCAGATGCAATACATTGCCCCGTTTCAGGGCAAGGCAACGAACCAGCATAAGGCATTGCTGGTGTTTACAGGACAGATGCCATGATTGACAACACACTTACTATCATCCTTGCCGGCGGCGAAGGCTCTCGTCTGCAACCTCTCACCCGGGGTCGCGCCAAACCTTCCGTTCCCTTTGGTGGCAAGTACCGTATTATCGACTTTGCTCTCACCAACTGCCTGCATTCCGGCCTGCGACGAATTCTGGTGTTAACCCAGTATAAGTCCCATTCATTGCAGAAACATTTACGCGATGGCTGGTCGATTTTTAACCCGGAACTGGGCGAATATATTACGCCGGTTCCGGCACAGATGCGCCAGGGTGCCAAATGGTACCAGGGCACGGCCGATGCGATTTACCAGAACACCTATTTACTGCAACGCAGTGACGCCGAATACACACTGATACTCTCCGGTGACCATATTTACCGCATGGACTACGCCAATATGCTGCAAAGTCACATCGAGATGCAGGCGGACATCACCCTGGCCTGTATGAAAGTACCGCTGGCGCAGGCATCGCAGTTCGGTATTGTACACACCGATGAGCATCACCAGATTAAACAGTTTGAGGAAAAACCGGCTAAGCCCCAGGCCTGCATGGATGACCCGCAACACGCCCTTGCATCCATGGGTATCTATATTTTCTCTACTCAGCTGCTGATAGATGAACTGGAAAAAGACAGCCTGAATGAGAACTCCAGTCACGATTTTGGTAAGGACATATTGCCCGCGCTGATTCGTACCCATAAGGTGGGGGCGCACTTTTTCGGTGCCGAGGAAGGCCGCGTATCACCGGATAAATACTGGCGCGATGTGGGCACCATCGATGCCTACTATCAGGCCAATATGGATCTACTGGAAGCAGTGCCTCCACTGGATTTATACCAGAATGACTGGCCGATTCGCTCCTACCAGGCACAGACCCCACCGGCCCGTGCTGTGCCTGGCGACTCCGGCAACCAGGGCGTGTTTATCAATTCAATACTCGCCGGTGGCAGTATTATCAGTGGCAGTAACGTGTCCCATTCGGTGTTATTCCAGAATGTGTTTATAGGTGACGGCTCGATCGTGGAAAACTCGGTGCTGTTCGATAATGTAAAGGTCGGCCGTAATGTGAAGCTTGATCGTTGCATTATCGATAAACATGTCAGCATTCCCGATGGCGAACGCATTGGTTATGACGACAAGAAAGATCGTGCACGCTTTACCGTTTCAGATGGGGGGATTGTGGTGGTACCACAGGGCTATGTATTTGAATAAGCCCCTGCAATAGCGAATTTCGCTGCGTTATGACAGTGCCTGTCAATGCACAGCCCGAGTGGAAATTTATGCTTTAACTGGCAGCCCCAGCAGCTGCATCAGCTCTTCCACATTGATCTGCTTACTCAGACAGGCTTCTGCACCCGCCAGCAGTGCATCTTCTTTTGCTTCGGGCGTCAGGTAACCCGACATAACAATCACTTTAATCGGCCGGGTCACAGGGTCAGCCTTGAGTAAACGGCACACCTGCAAACCATCAAGGCCGGACATTTTCAGATCAAGCAGAATGGTCTGCGGTTTAAATTTACGCACTTTAAGCCCGGCGGAGAAGCCGTCCCTGGCCATCTCGGTAACCAGAGGCGTGTCGACAGTTTGCAACAGTTCACTCAGATAGATGGACAGCTGTGTGTCATCATCCACAATCAACAGGCGCTGGGTGTCTTTCTCCTGGTGGTTCAGCTGCAATCCCCGTGAACTGGCAATGCGCTCAATATCATCTGGATTGAAACGACGATGTCCGCCGGGCGTGGTATAGGCAAGTAGCTCCCCCTTTTCCGCCCACTGTCTCACCGCAGTGGGTGAAACCATCAATAATTCAGCAACCTGATTAGGGGTTAGATAGGTTTTTTTCATATGCCGGCATGTCCTTAATGTATTCAGCACCGGAACAAGCGCTACAAATTTTACGATTTTAACGATTCTTGCGTTTTAAACGCTGAATTGCAAGCCTGTGCTCCGACCCCCTGTTATCGGCAACTTGTCGTAAAACCTGTGAGCATTTTCTGCTAAAGTTAGCGAAAACAATAATCCAGGTGCAACCTGGCATGAAATGGATAGAAATGTATGCAGACTATTGATGTATTTAACGGGGATGCCGACGGTATTTGTGCACTTCACCAGATGCGACTGGCAAAACCGGTGGATAGCCAGCTGGTCACCGGGGTCAAGCGGGATATCAGCCTGTTAAAAAAGGTAAAAGCCAATGCGGGTGACCAGCTGCTGGTGCTGGATATTTCACTGGACAAGAACCGTGACGAACTACAGTCACTGCTCCAGCGACAGGTGAAAGTTGAATACTTCGACCACCACTTCGCCGGTGACATACCACAAAGCCCTGACCTCATTACCCATATTGATACCGACCCCAACACCTGCACCAGCCTACTGGTGAACCAGCACCTCAATTCACAGTATCTGGCCTGGGCAGTTACTGCCGCCTTTGGAGACAATCTGCATGCCTCGGCACGCACGGCGGCGCAGCCATTAAAGCTTAAGCAGGATCAACTGGATGCACTGGAATTACTCGGCACCTGTATCAACTACAACGGTTATGGCGCTACGCTGGATGATCTGATTTTCAGCCCGGAAGAACTGTATAAAAAAATCAGACCCTATGCAGACCCGTTTGATTTTATTGCCGCGGATGAAAACTACCAGACCCTGGTTAATGGTTATCAGCAGGATCTGGCTCGAGCCGAAGCCTGCCAGGCAGATTACCAGAACGACAGCCACAGCCTGACCGTATTGCCCGATGAAAAATGGGCGCGCCGCGTCAGTGGCGTATATGCCAATGCCCTGGCCACCGCCAACCCGAATCGCGCCCATG
>JBFFND010000227.1:0-4631 GCA_041563375.1 Gammaproteobacteria bacterium
AGAGATGTACGGTATTAATAAGTCGTTAGTCTTTGGTCGTCAGTCATTTGTCTAACCGATGATGGAGGACAAAGAGCCATAGACATATAGCTAATACACGCCAGAGCTTATGGACACAAAGCTTTGATTGCGGTCATTCGCGTTGTTCGCGTTCATTTGCGTTTTCTTTTTAAATCAAACCAGGTTGGTTTGTGGACATTAGGCGGATCCGCTGCAATTGATTACGCAACCGGTATTTTTATTTTCCTTTAATCCACCGACTGATCAATCCACTGGCGAATGCTTTTCCAGTGCTGCCCATCAATATAGGTATTCTGCCCTTTTAGCTCGTGTATACCCAACCCTTCATCGGTGGCACGCAAATAGTTCTGCGTATCTCTAAGACGAGCAACAACCGGAATGCTCAGTGAATCGAGAAAACGCTGCAACGACTGAAAGGCAACGGTATTTTTCTTTGTCCGGTTTGCAATTATACCAATGCGTGTGGTGTTCATGCGCACCTTGGCTTCGAGTAATAAGTCGCGGATAAAGTCTGCTGTGGCAAAAATATCCAGCGGTGATGGCAGCACCGGAATTAAAATAATATCCGCGCCCTTTATCTGCTCGATAAGTTCTATGCCTTTAAGTCCCGGAGGTGTATCCACAATCAGTCGCTCGGTCTCTGCTGGAAGCCGTAATTGCCAGCTCATGGTCACCGCTTTAGCAGCATTTTTCTGCGCGGTTACACCATAAATGGTTGCACTATCCGCCTGCCGCAGTTTAAGCCAGCGCATACTCGATGCCTGCGGGTCATAATCAAACAGGGCGGTATTAATACCTTGCGCCGCATAGTAGCTAGCCAGGTTGGTGGATACCGTCGTTTTACCGCAACCACCCTTGGAATTGATAACAACAATACGCTTCATCGGTTGCAGGCTAAAACAGCAAGTTGACTGTAAGCACAGGAGACTTACAGGGTTTTACTTCTGGCACCATATTCATGTCGTCCTTCACGTAAGCGCTTGTAGTTGCGAACCATAATGATACTGCGTTCAATCACGGCCTGATCGATATGCGGCACATTAAGCCCGATATGAATCCAGTATGCATGGTTTTCCCGCCGGATATCGATAAACTGTTGCGGATCATCCGACACACTGTGATGTTTCGCATAAGCCTCAATGGTTTCTATGCAGGCATTCCACACCACAGGCTTACCTTTAAACGGCCCGGCAAACACCAGCCGCACCCTGTTCGCGGGCAGCGCGTCCTGTAACAGGTAATCAGTATGACTTTCGACCAGTTGCCGCTGCAATTCCTGCACATCTGTTATAGGCTGCATCATTACTCATACCGAATTTAAGGAGGATAGGTTATATGTCAGACTTAAATCAACAACCTTTGCAAAACTGTAACAGCGGTTGTCAGCCACTGGACCATGACAGTCAGCGCAGCTTGCTGCAGCAGTTGCCGGAGTGGCAGATTAAGCAGCATACCACTGCCATCCTGAGTCGCGAATACAAACTGGCAGATTTTGCCAGTGCACTGTCATTGTGCAATGCCATTGGCGCGCTGGCAGAGGAGGCGGATCATCATCCACAAATCTGTATTGAATGGGGAAAACTGCAGGTCAGCTGGTGGACCCACAGTATTAACGGTCTGTTTATCAACGATTTTATAATGGCGGCCCGCAGCGACAGCGCATATCAACAGCTGTCATCGAAAACTGGTTAGCTGCGCAAGCCGACCGACCTGCCTTCGAACTGATTAGCGCGCCTGTGACCCGCTCAGTTCCCAGGCGTAGGCACAATCCAGCTCAGCCAGTACACTGTTTACACCGGTATTGCCCTCTTCCAGCATTACCTGCAACGGTGTGCGATTCTGGAAGCGACGATGTGGCGCCTTCATCCAGCGGCTACCCATGGACTCATTCTTGGGATAGGTGGTACGTAACGCATCGATAATACCCAGAATACGCACCGCACGGAATTCTACATTGTCGTCTTTGGGCAATGGGGTGTTTTCATGATAGGCACGCAACTTACGTGTACGTGTGCCTTCCGGCAAGTCCAGCACCATCACCTGGTCTGCCGCAGACAGACCCCACTCATCCAGCGTGGTCATAATTTTTTGCGTCAGCAGTACCTGTCGCTCTTCACTTAAATGAAACATCTTGTAACCTCAATCTGTCAATCTTGAGCTACTGCAGGCCCTGCCTGCAATCCTCGGGGGATGTAAATTGGTTTTTTACAATGCCAAGCATACCACTGTGTACGTATTTCAGCCACAAATCAGCGTGAACAATCTATTAAATCTACGAATACCCATAGATTTTATCTATCAAAAACACTGCTCGACAAACCCGGCGCTCTAACCATTCAAACAGCCCATTGTAACATGCTACCCGCCCTCTGCTCAGGCTCGCCGTGTCCTGCATAGCCGGCCATTAAAACCAGCAATGCCCGCGCTGCGCTTCTGCCCGGGTTGATTTTATCCACATCATACCGGCTCGGGCATGGTATGATTTGCCGGCAACCGGCCTGGCTGTCATCCCCTGTTTGTCAGCACCGGGACACGACGCGAACATCAACACAGCGGTGACATTGCACAAAAAATCATGAAGGAAGAACAATTTTTACAAGGCGAGCAAAGGAAGATTCGCATACCCATTGCCGTAAAGCTTGCGCTTGCGATTACACTGCTGGTTGTCGGCGGCATGAGTTCGCTCGGCTTCATTATTCTGGAAAACCAGCACAGTGTATTAACCCGACAGATTAATGATATGGGTTCCGCGATAGTTCGCCAGCTGGCAAACAGTGCCTCCGAAATGGTGCTATCAGATGACACACTGGGCCTTAAAACCCTGGCCAATAATCTTGTGGATCGTCAGCAAATTATGGGCGTGGCTATTCTCTCAGAAAAAGGCCTGATGCTGGTCAGCAATGGAATGATTCCTTCAACCGAGATGTTGCAACTACACACCAGCAATACGCTGGTCGCCGGCCATTTTGAATTTAATGCGCCACTGAGCGATGAAAACCACTACCTCAGCTTTCACCATCCGATTACCTTTAACCAGTTGATTGCAGGTCATGCCTATGTCAGCTTCAGCAAGGCACACATGGTGGAGTCATTAAAGAACGCACAGTTTGTTATTCTGACCTTCACCGTACTGATGTCACTGATTGCGATCTTTCTGGCCTTTGTAATGAGCCGCCATCTGTCCAAACCCATCTACAGCCTGGTAGACGCGAGCAAGGCTATCGAAAACGGCAATTACCGCTACCGCCTGAATGAACGCCGCAATGATGAAATTGGTGAACTGGCATTGGCGTTTAACCAGATGGCCCACGGCCTGCTACAGAAAACTCAGGTTGAAGACGCCTTCTCGCGTTATGTTTCAAGCAATGTGGCACAGAAAGTTTTGCAAAACCTGGATGAGGTTGAGCTGGGCGGAAAACATGTAAAAGCCTCGGTATTATTTGCCGACATTGTCGGCTTTACCGGCATATCGGAAAAAATGCCGCCGGATGAAGTTGCCAACCTGCTTAATGAATACTTCTCCTATATCTCGCTGATAGCACAGTTACATAACGGCCATATCGATAAATTTATGGGCGACTGCGCAATGGTGGTATTTGGTGTACCTGAAGCGACCATCGACCATAGCTTTAATGCCGTTTCCTGCGCCATTATGATTCAGCAAACGGTAAAAAAACTTAATCAGCTACGCGAGCAGGAAAACAAACTCAGTATTCACTTTAGAATAGGGGTCAATACCGGCATAATGGTAGCTGGAAATCTCGGCTCCAGTGACCGCATGGAATACACCGTGATCGGTGATCCGGTCAATATGGCTTCCCGACTGGCCAGTGCAGCAGAGGCAGATCAGATTATTGTACTGGAAGAGTTTTATAAGCAGCCCAGCATCCAGTCACGCATCAGCGCACAACAGCATAAAGTCATTCGAGTGCGTGGCAAGGAAACACCTGTTTCAACCTGGATCATCAATGATATAAACCCTGAATTCCAGGAAAACATGCAACAGGAAATTGATCAGATTATCAACAAAGTTAAAACTGTTATTTAATTCCATGCGCATCAATACATTCAGCCGTTTTCTACTTATTACACTGTTAACTTTGCTACAGGCCTGCAGCATGATTATTTCATCGCCCGAAGCGATCGATGAAAATATAGATCAGTGGCTGGCAGAAAATAATTTCAGCAAGATTGAGCGCACATTCGATGCAATTAATATTAACCGTACCGAGTACCAGCAGTTGCTTGCCCGCAAGGACGAAGTCGAAGCAAAAAAATCAGCGTATATCCAGAATACAATCAAGCAGGCCAGTCAGCTACAACAGGACCAGCAGTGGCAGCAAGCGGTTTCCCTGTATGAGACCGCTTTAGACAACACCAACCACGCAACCGAACTTGAGAAACACTACAACCAGCTGTTAAAGCTGCGCGAACAGGAAATTATCAGTCTGCGCAAACAACTACTGTTCAAGGATGCAAACACACTGATATCCTACAAACCTATCTATGAAAGACTTGAGCAACTGCTGCCCGCTGACTATCGCGCACAGAATGATCTCAATCGCTATAAAAACTATGTAAGCGCCACAACACGCCAGCTCGATAACTGC
>JBFFND010000228.1:0-4613 GCA_041563375.1 Gammaproteobacteria bacterium
ACAGCTGGAAACCCGCCGGCAATAACCTGTATGAAATCCGTGATCGTGCCAGCGACAAGGTGAAGTGGACCGCAAGCAGAGTCGACCTGGTGTTCGGCTCCAACTCGATTCTGCGTGCCTATGCCGAAGTCTATGCACAGGATGATAACCAGCAGAAATTCGTCGATGACTTTGTCGCTGCCTGGAACAAGGTGATGAACGCAGACCGGTTTGATCTGGCATAAATAATTCGGAGCCAAAAAATCGTGAGAGACAGGGGCCAGGGTAACAACTCTGGCTCCGAACTCACCGAACTCTGGAAATTGTTACTCTGCCCGGACCTCTTTTGTTTTTAGATCAACTGTGTACGAAACCATAAGTTGGCCGGTTTGGCCAGTTTATGGTTTTTTTAAAGCATGAACTGTCAGCTATCACCCTAAAGCAGACCTTAGTATGAACTAATGTTTACTTCTGGATAATCAGGTAAGCAGACGTTTTTTATTTCAACTATGACTTTCGAGTTCAATCAGAAGCGGACGTTCGATCAGTTAATACCCAACAGCAGCCCGCTTTGTTAGAAATTAATTCCTGTTAACTCGATTCTGAGATTTATAATTTCCAAGTAGTACCACCAATTGTGACTTGTGGTTTATCTGTCTTGATTGTAGGCGCAGCTTTTTTCAGCCTCTCTCCCGTTCTATTAACTTCATTTTCAACATTATCTTTAAATTCATTTACTTTCTTCTCTACCCCTTTTTTCGCATTATTAAGCCCATCAACGATGTTTTTAGCGCCTGCTTTTGCAGTGTTGTATGTATCTTCTGAAAATTGGCGTGTATCCTTGACGGCTTTGTTAACGGTGTTACGAGCATCTTTTTCAGCCTTAGCCGTTGTTTTCTCAATGTTGTCCTTTGTTTCTGTTAATTTATTGTCTAGTTCTTTTAAGCCTTCTTGAATCTTGCCGCCCGGGTTGTTAACGATATCTTCAATAATTTTTCCAGCTTTACGAAATTCATTATTTGGACCTGGGCCATTTTTAATATCAAATAATGCTGTATCGAAATATTTTACGATTTCATGATTCTTCCCTGGCATAATTGCATTATCGACAACAAAGGAAAGTGCAGAGCAGACAGCCAGATCGTTACCAACTGCATTACAGGTCTCACGACGTATGTTTTCTATGCTCTGTCTAAAGAAGTTATTCTCTCCAAAGCAGTCCTCGCTACCAATACCCTTATCGAAACACTTCTCTAGCTCTTTTGCCGCCAAACGACCACCAACGCAGGCGCCATAGGCTTGTGGACCTGCAGAAGCACTTGTCGCACAATCGAGAAAGATCTGTTGCTCGAAGGTTATATCCGCTCCAGCTGCACAGGCGGCCATGCCGACATATGACGATGAACCAGCGGCGCAATTAGCTAAACGTAGCGCTTCTTGTTCATTTTTCCCGATACGTCCATCAGCGGCACAATTTACACGTTCAAAATTACTCTTGGCCTTAGATAAGCATTGCGCAAGCTTGAGTGCTTCAGCTTCATTTTTACCGAGTCGTCCTTCTGCTGCACAGGCAAACTTATCAACATTGGATGCGGCTTTGTTAATGCAATCTTTCATATCGACCAATGCTTGTGCATCCTTATCAAGACCTGGTAACAAACATTTTGCTTTCTTCTCTGTTGTGGATGCATCGGCAAAGCAGTCAATTTGTTTTAGAGACTGTTTATCTGAATCCGATAGATTCTTATTCACCAAACAATAGAGGTCCATCTCGTATTCACCGTATTTAAAGCACTTGCCGACTTCAGCGACTTTTGCTACATCGCCACCCAGTTTACCGTCTAGACATGAAACGGCCGCTTTTTTATTTGCACTGTTTTTAATACATTGATACGACTTACTTGACTCGCTAATGAATGGCTCTATTTTGTTAGCCTTGGTAATGACATCTTTACCAACGATACAATTAAGCAAGGATTCAGCTTCTTTTTTTGCTTTGTCTTTGTCTTTGATTGATTTTACATTGTGTTTGTCTGCACAGGATTGTGCTTTTGATACAATGTTCTTACGTTTTACCTTAGGTAATGGTTTTCCATTTTTAAAGTGCCTGTAATTATCTATGGCTGCTTTTTGTGCAGTAACTGATGTTAATTTAGAGATATTTTCACTGTTAATAGTGTTTAGGTCTTTGACTAACTGAGTGAGCAATTTGCTCTGGACGATTTCTGCTTTTATGCCGGCTTTATGCAATAACCACAATTGATGTTTAGCCAGGGTATTTTCAAACATAATCGTCTTGGTGAGGTTGTTTCCTCGATAGGTTCTCACAGGACTTTTGACATTATTTATATGGAATATTTTTGAACTGCCAGGTGCTAAAGTTGGATAGCTAAGGATTTTAATCTCATAGGGAATATAACTCTTAGGTCTATCGATATAACTAAAAAATAATTTGCGCTCAGCCTCAATGACAGTACTTACTGTATCGATATAATCCTGATAGGATCCACGTATCTTACCTCTAAAGTCAAAACCGCCGAATCGTGTCCATTCATAATTCGTGTCAGATTCCTGTCCGTCATATTGCGTAACGGAGACGCGTGTATCCAATTGGCTATATGCCTCAACTTTTTGTTCTAAAAGGTTATTCTCAAACAATATGGTTTTCGAAAGATCGGAACCATACATGGTTTGTGGATGTTGATAAAATTTAAGTGGGTAATTTACAAATGTCGCATTCTTAATTGCATCAGATGGCTTGGTTTCGATCTTGTATGAAAGATAACTATCAGGCCTGGATATTTTCTTTTGAAACTGCTTTCTTTTAGCTTTAATATGGTGTTCTACAGAGTTAGCATACCAGATATAAGTAACATCATCGCCGAATGTTACAGTTGATATCTCGCTTTTTATTTCAAATGTACTTGCCTGTGAAATAGACTGTACTAGAGCAAATATACATGCGCTGACTAGTAGTTTAATTTTCATAATTATCTTACCAATTCCGATTATGGTTAGAACTGATTATTTTCTAATTTTTTTTCTAGGTGATGATTGCATACGAAGATCATATGAGTTCGACCGTAACGAATGCTATTTAGAATTATTTGATCACGTCTGACCCTTTTGATCATGTGACCCATAAACCCTGACGGTAACTGAGGCACAACGCATAGTTCTAATTAAAAATTGAATCCGCCGGAAGATCTGTCCAACCAGTTGCACCAGGCTTGGCAAATCCGGACTTACTAAATTCGCCTTGTGCATGATCCTCAAGTTTCTTCTTATCAGCTTTTAGTATATTCATTACTTCCTGGGATGTCAGGCAGCGAATGGGGCCATTTCTCGTGCCATTGGTATCATCGATGATATAAGCCCGCATCTTCTCGCGTTCATGTTTACATTCAACAGCCATAGCCTGATATGAAAACAACAGGCTAATGGCTAAAATAATCATTCTCATATTAGAAGTCCTGTACGGTTATTTAACTCTAGTCAGTGTGATTGTATTTGGATCAATGCCCGTTTTTGCAATAACTTTATCGGTCACTTCTTTTTTGTACTCTTCTACAGATGCTTTTACCCTCTTAGCCTTTTCAACAACAGAAAGCTTTTCCCACAATTTAGGGCCGATGCGATTTCCTTTTTATCCCCAATCTTTTCCATGACATCATCAGTAATCCATTCCTGTGCACTAGCCTGAAGTTTCTTTTTCATGACTTCTTCGACTTGTTTATTAAGCGCTTTCATTACTTCGTCTGAACTGCCACCACTGGCGGCAATGGCAGAGGCATTCACCGAAAAATTAGCCATTTCGTGCCTGACCTCTTCAGGCATATCCCCACCCACCTGTTTGGCATAGCTACTGGCACCCGCTAATGCCCCTGCTCTCATGGCTGCTTCGAAATCACCGGTCGTTTCATAAGCCAACCAGGCCGCATAAGCAGCTGCGCCAGAAGGACCACCGTATGCATTTGCCGCTGCTGAGGCCATTTGATTCAGTAAAGGCGATTTGTTAACCGCTTTCGCTGCATTTGACGAGGTAGCTGATAGTTGATCCGCACCTAAGTTATAAACCGCGTCCAGTATCTTGCCCTCTTGAATACGCTGCTTCCCATCTTCAAGCGCGTCACCCACCGATTTAAATTGATCATCTGCAAACGTCCCAACCAAAAGGGTCAGACTCGATTGGTTGGAATATACACATAAATTGACCCAAAACCCAATACACTAGCAAATTCTAACAGTCCGCTTTGTGGTGTTTGCAGTCTCTGATGAACTGATCTGCGGACAGCTGCTTCTGGCTAACTTCAGCCCTCGATCACATCCTGGCGACCTCTAGGTCCACCAATAGTCTCAATCCACCCTAAAGCGGAAGTTCGACGAAATGTATAGGTGACTACATATAGTCTCCTTTATTCCATGAAACTTTATTTTGCATTATCTGTTTCTGCGTCTAGCTAACGCAACAAGTCCAATTAGACCTGAGCCGAATAACCAGGTTGCTGCTGGAATAGGGACAGGCGTCAGTAAAAAGGATTGAGATTCAACTATCGCCTGACCAAACTCGTCAACCTCACCAGTGGCATATTTGCCAAAGCCAACAATTTGTCCTTGTTCATTGATTGAATACG
>JBFFND010000229.1:0-4608 GCA_041563375.1 Gammaproteobacteria bacterium
ACGCCCGCCAGGACCTCAACCTCGGCCAGCCCATGCCCGGCCCAGACCCCGGCCGACACCCCGATTCAGGCTTCGTCCTTCCATTTAATCGAGCAGCCCATACTGGGAATCTGCTCTCCTGGCCCCTGCCCGGTTTCCGCCACCTGCTTCATCGCCTCGAACAGATCACGACGCGCACTGGGCGAAGCTGCCTCCTTGCGACTTTCATCCAGGCGCCCGCGGTACTGCAGCTCGAGATCGGCGTTATAGCCAAAGAAATCCGGCGTACACACCGCACCATAAGCCTTCGCCACCTGCTGCGTTTCATCCAGCAGGTAGGGGAAGTCAAAACCCCGCTGGCTGGCGATTTTCTGCATATTCTCGAACGAGTCCTCGGGGTATTCAGTCGGGTCATTCGACATAATCGCCACCGTATTCACCCCCAGCGCCTTCAGCTCGCGGGCATCGCGCACAATCCGATCGATAACCGCCTTCACATAGGGGCAATGATTGCAGACAAACATCACCAGCAGGCCCTTTTCACCGGCACAGTCCGCCAGGCTCCAGGTTTTACCATCCACCCCCGGCAGGGAGAAATCCACTGCGGGCCGACCAAAATCACATACGGGTGTCTGTAAGCTCACCATATCCTTCGCCTCTCTCTGCGTACAATTGCCGACACCTTGCCACCAAGCGCACACAAGGTAAACCTGCAATTTTTACGGGCTTATTTTCCAGGCATATTTGCGGCTTTTATTTAATGTATATATAGCTAGGTCGGCACTGGCATGCTATAATGCGTGGTTCAGTTTTGAATTCTCTACTCTTTAGCGGATAACCATGAGCCAAGAAGATAAGCAGTCGGAAGACCTACCCAAAAGCCCGCAAGCCGAGGCCTCCACAGGGAGCACCACGGGCGCGCCGCGCCGGGACAAGAAGTCACTTCTCAAGCAGTTAATTGCCAAGGGCAAGGAACAGGGCTACCTGACGTATGCCGAGGTGAATGACCATCTGCCGCAGGAAATTGTAGACCCCGAACAGGTCGAAGACATCATCAATATGATCAACGACATGGGCATTACCGTTCATGAAGTTGCACCTGACACCGAGTCACTGGTATTAACCGATGCCAGCGCCACCGATGACACCGCCGCTGAAGAAGCCGCGGCCGCGCTGGCCTCGATCGAAAACGAGTTTGGCCGCACCACCGACCCGGTGCGCATGTACATGCGCGAAATGGGCAGTGTTGAGCTGCTGACCCGTGAAGGCGAAATCGCCATTGCCAAACGCATTGAGGAAGGCCTCAAGCAGGTCATGGAAGCACTGGGCACCAACCCGCGCTCAATTCAGGCAGTGATCAAGACCTTCGAAAAAATCGAAGCCGACGAAGCCCGCCTCACCGACCTGATCAACGGTTTCCGCAGCGACGACAGTGACGAGATTGCCCAGCCGGCATCCGGCCCTGCCAGCGAGCGTGATGACGATGACGACGATGACACGGTTATCGTCGACACCGGCCCGGATCCCGAGCGCGCCGCCGAACAGTTCAAGCTGCTGGAAAAAGCCCATAAAAAGGTGATGAAAGCGCTTGAGAAGAACAACAAGAAAAGCATTCTCAAGGCCCGTGAAGAAATGGCGGATGCGTTTATGGAACTCAAGTTCCTGCCGTCCATTATTATCTCCATGACCAAGGAGCTGCGCAGCACCATTGAACGTGTGCGCACCCATGAACGCCATATATTAAACCTGTGTGTCACCAAGTCACACATGCCACGCAAAACGTTTATTCAGTCGTTCCCGGAAAATGAAACCAACCAGAAGTGGCTGGATCAGTATCTGCAGGGCCATGAATACTCTGAAAAGCTGGCAGAGTTTGCCGCCGACATCAAGCAGACACAGCTTAAGCTGGGCATGCTGGAAAAAGGCTATGGCCTGAGCATCACCGACATCAAGGAAATCAACCGCAAGATGTCAATCGGTGAAGCCAAGGCACGTCGCGCCAAGAAAGAAATGGTGGAAGCCAACCTGCGCCTGGTTATCTCGATTGCGAAGAAATACACCAACCGCGGCCTGCAGTTCCTCGACCTGATCCAGGAAGGCAATATCGGCCTGATGAAGGCAGTGGACAAGTTTGAATACCGCCGCGGTTACAAGTTCTCCACCTATGCCACCTGGTGGATTCGCCAGGCCATCACCCGCTCGATTGCCGACCAGGCACGCACCATCCGTATTCCGGTTCACATGATTGAAACCATCAATAAACTGAACCGTATATTCCGCCAGATGCTGCAGGAAAAAGGCCGCGAGCCCACCCCTGAAGAACTGGCAGAAAAAATGGAAATGCCGGAAGACAAGGTGCGCAAGGTGCTGAAAATTGCCAAGGAACCGATCTCCATGGAAACCCCGATTGGTGACGACGAAGATTCGAACCTGGGCGATTTCATTGAAGACGTAAACATTATGTCACCGGTTGATTCCGCCACCAGCGAATCGCTGCGCGAATCCACCAAGGACATACTGTCGACCCTGACACCACGGGAAGCCAAGGTACTGCGCATGCGCTTCGGTATCAATATGAATACCGACCACACCCTGGAAGAAGTGGGCAAACAGTTCGACGTAACCCGTGAGCGCATTCGCCAGATCGAAGCCAAGGCCCTGCGCAAACTGCGTCATCCATCCCGTGCAGAACACCTGCGCAGCTTCATCGGCGACGAATAAAAGCTTGTCGATCAAAAACAGACGCATATAATATGCGTCTGTTTTTTTATTCCCTGTTAAGGGCCTGTAGCTCAGTTGGTTAGAGCGCTCGACTCATAATCGATCGGTCGAAGGTTCGAGTCCTTCCAGGCCCACCATTTTCATTCCAATCACCGTTATCATACGTCCACGGCCAAATGCGCTTCGCGGTGGTACGCCTTCGGCGTTTATACTCGCGTGCCATCTATGCACGCAAATACGGCCCACCATTTTCATCCCAATCACCGTTATCTGTTCTTGCGCCCTATTTTTGGCCACTTTCAGACGAGTTCGAACCCAAAGTGCTTTAACATCGATAAAGCCGATATTAAACATTTACACGCGCAGCAACCTAATATCCGCTGAAGCGAACAACTTCAGTTTTTCTTTATTTCTACAAGCTTAGCGAATTATTTACGCCTAATCTGAGGCTGCAAAGGCAATTCGTTTACAAACAGCCTGATATCTCCAACCAACTTATTAAACTCATTCCTTAGCTGCTGAAGTTTAGCCAAATCATAATTAAAGTCGGCCTTCCTGTAATCGCCTTTCATCATAGATTTGGCATTAAAAAATGAAGGCCTGATGTGAAGTGGCTCCCCATATGTATCAACTACTGGGAGATGTGCAATTTTATTTCTTTTTTTACCAGCCTCCTGCAAATCATTGTCTATTTTTTTCCATGCATTGTGCAATTCCGTATACTCATTTATTTCAGAGTCATAGGAAGCCTCTAATGCTGTCCTTACAAGCTCTCGTTTATTGTCAAATGTTTTGCTCACATGATAAGTAGCAGAAGATATTTTCCAAATTTGAGGTTTCATAATTTCACCATACAAAACATACAGCTGGTCTTCAACTTCTGCAAATTCAGAAATCGCCCTACCTAAAGCCGCATAGAACTCATCTTCTTCTGATTTTTCTCTATTCAACACCCTACACCCCAGGCATGTGTTATAAAACACTGCTTTTCGACAAAATTTAATTCATCTCAAGCAATACGACTTAAAACCTGATCATAGCCCTCAAAACTCCATTTATAAAAATGCAGCATCCCACATATGATCAGCAAGTTTAAGGCAAGCCCTACCGCATAAAGGCTACCTGTTGAAATGTAGGCTATAGTTGCTACTGCAATCATCCCATAAAGGAAATAGATACCCTTTATTTCCATCTTTTCGAAAGTACAGGGTCAGGTCTTGCATTCACGCATCATATTCAGAAGAAGCTTAGGGGCAAGGCCTGCCCCCGAGCTCTAATAGAGCTTACCTGCGTATTCGATTCATATTGGGCTGAAGGGCATTCTGGGGTCAGTATACATATATAACGGCAATTCCGGGGCGGTATACTCATTTATGCTGAATTCCGAATTAAGTATACTGTCCCCAACATTCCATAAGTTGGCCTCTCTGGCCAGTTTATGGTTATTTGAAAGCATAAACTGACAGCTATCACCCTGAAGCAGACAGTCAGAGCTCGGTAACTCATTAAGAAAGCAGACATTCAACGGTTGAGTTGTGTGGCCGGAGCGAAGCGATGGGCACGCACGAACGAATTGTTATGTTTAGAATCCATAATATTTCTCTATTGCCATAGCAAGAAGGGTACCTGCTGCGCCTATTTGAATTTTCCATGTTGAATCAACGGCTTTATTGAGCATCTTTTTCATCCATGTAGCTACATTATTTCCTGGTTTTTTATTCTCATAATCAACATTGTCACTATCATTATTAATTGCTTCAACTAGATCATCTGTATCTTCTTTTGATACACCTTTGTCAGATAAAAGGCGAACTAAGCTATCAATATCATTCTTTTGGACTGTGTTTGTGACTGATTGTATATTGTGGTCACCAAGAATGATTGTCGTATTGTCTCCGAACATTGCAT
>JBFFND010000230.1:0-4553 GCA_041563375.1 Gammaproteobacteria bacterium
CCCTCTACGGACAATTGCCGAAGAAGGAATAACAGGCATATCTTCGATAGGTGTATTGACGTCCGGTATCATGACTTCCGCATACATGCCTGGGCCACCCGGCACGCCAGAAGGCAAATCAAATTTCACCACCACCGTATGTCGCTGCTGATCTGCTGTAGGGAATATTTGTGCCACCCTGACGTCAATATAGGTATCGCCTACATCGAGTTTTGCAGGCACGATCATGTCTTTGCTTAATGCGGATACCAACCTGGCAGGCACATCAATTTTCAATTGCAGGAATCGAGTATCTGAGTATTTCAGTAGCGGCTGTCCTGGTTGAACGGTATCGCCAACTTCAACCAGCTTTTTAACAACCACCCCCTCAAAAGGTGAAATGGTACGGGTATCACGGAGCCGCGCATCAATTTCATCTATACGTGAGCGCGCGCCATAAATACCACTTTTAGCCCGACTCACATGTGTACCCTGAGAATACAAATCAACGTCACGAACAACCCACGGGTTAATGCCTGAATTTGGATGCGCCGAACCGCCACCAAAAAATCGTTCAAACATCGATGGGAAATACCCCATACTGGGGGCTGTTTGTTGACCTTGAAACGCCTGTGGTGACCAGAATTCACGCGAATATTGTGCCTGTGCATTCTGTAACGATGACGAATGACCATAAAGATCAGCCATTGCCTGTCTGCGCTGGGCCATAACATCGTCATCATCTACTGCAACCAGCATCTGCCCTTCGTCAAACCAGTCACCTTCGACACCCGCAATAAACTCTACACGGCCTGGCATCTGCGCTGTTAAGGTCACCTCTCTATACGGTGTCACCGTCCCCCCCAGCACCACATGCGCACCGGTTTTTCCATTCTCTACGGTAATAATGGGAGATTTATTTCGATTAGTTTGACGTACCGGTGGGTAATATCTCGACGCTGAAGATTGATCAGTATTCTGCTGATTTTTATGTGATGAGTAATACAATGATTCAGCCTGTATCATTGCTGGAAAAATCAATGTCATCATTGCTAAGCACATTAGCAAAGGTAAGCATCTTGATTTAGCTTCACTATAAAAGTGCAGGCTGTAATACATTCTGGCTTCCCCTGTTAGTTTTCATTTCATAAGTAAACATATTGTTCACAGGGGTAGAGCAAGGGATATGCCAATTCGTATGTTACTGATTATTAACGAATTATTCTGTTTTGATTTAAATCAACAAGCAACACTATTATTTTTGAAATCAGCTGCAACACGGGTCATAACGGCATATGATGCAGAATTAAGCCATGAAACACGTTGCGCAACGCTGCAACTATTGCAACAGCCTCACACAACCCGTTAAAGATATATTATGTCTGCTACCCGCTTTAATTTTGCGCCATTATTCGAGAACATTGTTTCCTACCTGGATGAAGGCATTATGGTCGCGGATAATTTAGGTAATGTTCTCTATCACAATACAGCTGTTTGCAATTTGCTCGGTTTAAACCCGAAGAAACTGATCAGTAAACTAAGTGATATCAATATATTTAATTTACAGAAATCAATTTTGCGCGCCGCTATTGATGCAGGTGAAGTCGATGCTGCGGGCAAACCCAGCAATAATGTTATCTGTTTCGAGCAACAAATAAATAATGATGGCAGGTTTCGTCTCATTGAAATCATGAGTCGCCTGATCAGTGATGATAAAACAAAAGAAAAACATCGCTTGCTTCTATTCAGAGACCGCACAGATTCACGCCACCTTGAAGCCGTTTTCCATCCTTTAGGTAAGGACCTGACAACCCAGGATCCAAGAATGATGGAGATCATTCAGCTTATCAATCAAATCTCACCTACCAATGCATTTATCCTGTTACAGGGCGAATCAGGCACTGGCAAGACGCAACTAGGCCGTATGATTCATACACAGAGCAATCGTGCCAAAGAGGCATTTATAGAGGTCAACTGCGCAGCCATTCCAGAATCCCTGATTGAATCTGAATTATTCGGCCATGTTAAGGGTGCATTTACCGGCGCCACAAGTGATCGGCTGGGACGTTTCCAGTCTGCCGATAATGGCACGCTATTCCTGGATGAAGTCGGTGAAATTCCTCTACATTTACAGGCCAAATTATTACGTGCCATCCAGGACCAGGAATTCGAAATGGTTGGTTCTGACAAACCCGTTAATGTAAATGTACGCATTATCTCTGCATCTAACAAAGACCTACGTTCTATGGTTGACAAAGGCAAGTTCCGTGCTGATTTATACTATCGTCTGGCGGTTATTCCAATAACCATCCCCTCTTTAAGAGAAAGACCCGGCGATATCCAGTTACTCTCCAAGCTCTTTTGCAGAAGACTGGTTGCTCGTGGATACCCCGACAATATCACCTGCACAACTGAAGCCACTAATATGATGATGAATTATCACTGGCCGGGAAATGTACGGGAACTGGAAAATGCGGTTGAACACGGTCTAATCTGCGCTATAAATGACCAGGTAAAGCCGGAAAGCCTGCCACAAAATATCCGTGATTTTAATCTACAGAAATGCAAAGATATCACTGATCTCGATGAAGAAGATCATGCCAGAGAAATCGAAACGCTACTAAGGTCCGTAGATGGCAATAAGGCTGAAGCCGCGAGAATTCTAGGCGTAAACAGAACAACATTGTGGCGGTGGATACAGAAATACAATATCGAAGTCTAATTTATAATAAATTACTACAACTTTAGCAACTATCTGAGATAACATGGTTTATAATCTATATACCATTTCGCCCTGCCACAGCTTGCCGCCGTGTTACTATCACAATACAAACAGACGCACTATCCAGTAAATTAAAGCGTTCTACATACACCCTGTACGTTATGCCTCATTAGCTGGCACTTTATCAACTGGCTACTTTACTTTTCTACCTATATACGCGTAAAGTATTTTACTCAGCTGGCTTATGCAGTAATAGCACCGCGATATCTTTCAAGGAGCAGCATTATGAGCATTCAAAGACATGGCCTTTCAATTGGCATAGAAAGCATTAACAGTGAATTTTATCTTACGCTAAAGGCATCGGGAAAACTGACCCACGAAGATTATGAAACCATCTCACCGATGATTGATGCCGCGCTGGCCGAAATCGAACAACCAGAAATCAAGGCACTAATTGACGCAACCGAACTGGAAGGCTGGGAAGCCAGGGCCGCATGGGATGATTTCAAGCTGGGTTTAAAACACGGCAATGAGTTTGTAAAAATCGCCATCTACGGCAATAAACGCTGGCAGGACATGGCCGCCAAAATCGGTTCGTGGTTTATCTCCGGTGAAATGAAATATTTTGAAGACGAAGACGACGCGATAGAGTGGCTGAATGAATAAATGCAGCCCTGCTGTACGTCTCCAGCATTCACAAAACGGTAGCTTGACTCTATGACGACACGCTACCAGACTGGCACCTCATTGTAAGCACAATGAACGTCACACTCCGAGCCGGTTCAGGGCAACAGCCCGGTTTTACTGAACCTGCCACCCCCTCAAGTGATAAAGGAGATACATTTTGAAAACAATATATAACAGCCTGGTGGTTACGTTTCTATTTTTATGCACATTAAGTGCCCATTCAGAGGAAGTCTCACCCACTGTCCAGCTTCGCACACTCGCCCCGCACATCGCCCATAAAATTGTATTTGCCGCAGTTGAGGAGTGCACCAAAAAAGGTTACACAGTGTCAGCTGCTGTTGTCGACAGAAATGGAAACCTCGCCGCATTCCTACGCAATCCATTATCCGGCCCACATACCATCAAGGTAAGCCAACGCAAGGCATTCTCGTCAGCAACCCTCCAGGCCGCAACATCACAAATGGCGTCACGGCCTGATCTCAACTTTGCACCTGATATGCTTCTAATTGTCGGAGGCGTTCCCATCAGCATTGGCGGCAACTTTTACGGCGGCGTTGCTGTTGCCGGTGCAGAACCGGCTGACGATGAAAAATGCGCTCTGGCAGGTATTGCAGCTGTTGCTGATATTCTTGAGTTTGCCAATTGAAGTCACATCCATACATAAAAGTGGCGCGGACCTTAACAACTCGTATCCGTCAACGGGAGCGATGGCTGCACACTACCATCGCTCCCGTTTACCAGCCAGGAACAGCCTATGAAAAACTCACATAAACTGCTCACATTTTTCAGCATTGGCTTTTTATGCCTGTCCTGCGCTGTGCCTGTAAGCGACAAGCCTGCAGCAACGCAAAACGATAACCAGGTTTTTACCCGGTGCACAGAACCCCGGCCGGAAATTTGTACCCGCGAATATAACCCGGTGTGCGCCACGCTTAACACAGGCAACGAAGAAAAAACCTACGCCACCGGCTGCACCGCCTGTGCCGATCCCGTGGTTGTAAAATACCGGCAGGGACCATGCGAACCTTAAGAATACTAACCCGCAAAGATATGCAGACGTTTTAGACAGCATCCCTTATAGCTGCATAAACACATCAATAAACGCACATAAATGCAAATTTGATGACTCAATTGCTTTTTTGGCAGGTCGCGGCCATGGTGAACC
>JBFFND010000231.1:0-4538 GCA_041563375.1 Gammaproteobacteria bacterium
GGCCAGTTCCAGCAGGCAGCCGTAGGTTTGCTCGCTGTATTTCGGGGTGTATATGCCCTCGCCCGGTTCGGCGTTTGCACGCTCGGTGGCCTCAAGACCCGCCAGGCGTTTGCGTTCCACATCGGAGCGAATGCGGATCGCCGGCAGTTGTTCCAGCAATGTCTGGGTCAGTGTAGTTTTGCCCGAACCTGACAGTCCGCGGGCAATAACCAGGTGCTCTCCCTGCATTTGTGTATAGCGCTGCGCCAGTCGCAGGTAATCGGTCATTTCGTCCTGCAGGCGGCTACGTTCGGCATCCTCAATGTCTTCCTGCCCGGCGCGGATCGCCGCCACCTTGGCGCGCACCAACGCGCGGTACACCAGGTAAAAAGGTAGCAGTGCAGTGCCGACGTAATCACCACTGCGTTCCAGGTAGCCGTTAAGAAACCGCTGCGCCAGTTCCGGCTGGTTTCGGTCCTGTAAATCCATTACCAGGAAAGCGACTTCGCTGAGCACATCGATCCAGCGCAGGTTGGCATTGAACTCGATGCCATCGAAGGCCACCGGCTGCTCATCTATCCACGCCAGGTTACGCAGATGCATATCACCGTGGCACTCGCGGATAAAGCCCTGTTGTTTGCGCTCTAGCAGCCGGGTTTCCAGTCGCTGGAATTCCGTTGTCGACCACTGTTGCAGTTCATCCAGCAGCGTTTGCTGTTCCGCGGTTAACCGCCGTTCACCTATCTGACTGAAATTCTCCTCCACCGGCTGCATCACCTGCGCCGGTTCACCGTAGTCATCATCGGCACCGGCCACGTCAATCTGCTGATGGAACCCGGCCACCAGCCGGGCAAAGGCATCCATATGCGATGCGTCCAGACCACCCTGTTCCAGCAGATGATCCAGCTGTGCATCCTGCGGGAACTGGCGCATTTTCACTGCATATTCGATGGCCTCGCCATTGCCATCATCCTGCAGCTGCGGCTGTGACGCGCTACCGCTTATGCTCACAACGCCCAGGTAAATGGAGGGCGCGGTGCGCCGGTTGAGTCGCAGCTCTTCTTCACAATACAGCTTGCGCTGTTGCAGTGTTGAAAAGTCGAGAAAACCGAGGTTGACCGGCTTTTTAATTTTATAGGCATAGGGCCCGGTGAGGATCACCCAGGAGATATGGGTTTCAATTAACTGCAGCTCGGTGACCGGGTGCGGGTAGATCTCCGCACTGAGCAGGGATGAAATTAACTCGGCTGATATTGACGGCTTATCGGACGGCTGGCTCATACCACTATTCTGCGCCTCAGGGAGGTGAGGTCAATAGACTTGTGCATATGCAGGTACTTTATACGCCTGGCCCGGTGAGCACTTATAATAAACCAGGCTTATACTATTACTGTACATCCCAGGCAGGACTTCATTGGTTCTGCCCTTATATAACTTACCAGCGCACGGGATCTAACCGGGGACTCTCTCAATATGACTGCACGACGTAAAAGCACCGCGGCTAAGACCCAGCAAGCCAGCCTCACCTTACGGCGCGTTGCCATCGATACCTACCGCGAGAATGTCGCCTACCTGAACCGCGAATGTGAGTTCTATCGGGCGGAAGGTTTCCAGGCGCTGGCCAAAGTTGAAGTGTGTGCTGGTGAACGGCACATCCTCGCGGTGCTGAACGTGGTGGATGACGAAGCCCTGGTCGCGCCGGGCGAGCTTGGGTTGTCGGAGGAAGCCTTTAGCTCGCTGGGCCTTGAGGCAGGCACGGCGGTGCGTGTACTGCACGCCGAGCCGCCCGCCTCGATGGAGGCAGTACGACGAAAAATTGAAGGCGAGCGCCTGACTACGGCGGAATTTAAAGCCATTGCCCGCGACATCGCCGAACGGCGCTATGCCAAGATGGAAATCGCGGCCTTCCTGGTGGCCTCCGGCCAGACCGGGCTGGACCGTGAGGAAATCATGAGCCTGACCCACGCCATGGTATCCCAGGGCGAACGCCTGCGCTGGCACGGTGACCTGGCTGCGGACAAGCACTGCATCGGCGGTATCCCGGGTAACCGCACCTCGATGCTGGTGGTGCCCATAGTTGCCGCCCATGGCATGCTGATTCCCAAGACATCCAGTCGCGCCATTACCTCTCCGGCCGGCACCGCGGATACCATGGAGGTACTCGCCCAGGTTGAACTTCCCCCTAACCGGCTGCACGATGTGGTGAGTCGCCATCGCGGCGCACTGGCCTGGGGTGGCACTGCCAACCTGGCGCCGGTAGACGACATCCTGATCTCTGTTGAACGGCCACTGGGGCTGGACTACCCGGGGCAGATGGTCGCCTCTATCCTTTCCAAAAAAATCGCGGCGGGCTCGACCCACCTGATCATCGACATCCCGGTGGGGCCGACCGCCAAGGTTCGCCACATGCGCGAGGCGCTGGCACTGCGCAAGCTGTTCGAGTATGTGGGCGACCGCCTGGGGCTGTTTGTACAGGTGGTTATCACCGATGGCCGCCAGCCGGTCGGTCGCGGCATCGGCCCGGTGCTCGAGGCGCGCGATGTGATGCAGGTGCTGCAGAATTACCCGGCCGCCCCGGCAGACCTGCGCCAGAAGGCGTTGCGCCTGGCCGGCCGTGTAATCGAGTTCGACCCGGATGTACGCGGTGGCGATGGTTTTGATATCGCCCGCGACATCCTCGACTCCGGGCGTGCACTGACCAAAATGCAGGACATTATCGAGGCCCAGGGACGACAGACAGAACACTTCGAACCGGGCTCGCTGGTGCTTGAGGTGGCCGCCGAAAAATCAGGGGTGGTAACCGCCATCGATAATTACCAGATGGCACGCATTGCGCGCCTGGCCGGTGCGCCGATGGATAAGGGTGCCGGGGTGGATCTGCTGAAAAAACTGGGCGATCCGGTGACAAAGGGCGAGCTGTTATACCGTGTGCACGCGCAGTTCCCGTCGGATTTTCGCTTCGCCAGGTCGATGGTGGAGAGCGATAGCGGTTACCGGGTCGGCACCATTGACGAGATCCCCGAGATCTTCGCGGAGTTCTGATGCTGGTTCTTGGTTTCCCGGATTTCGAGCCCCAGACCCGCCAACTTGCAGCGGCGCTGAATGCACCCTGCGAGCTGGTCGATGTGCATTATTTCCCCGATGGCGAGAGCCGGCTGCGGCTGCCCCCTGAACTGCCGGATGAGGTGGTGATGTGTCGCAGCCTGGACCACGCCAACGACAGGCTGGTGGAGCTGATGATTGCCGCCGAGAGTGCGCGGGCATCGGGTGCCACCCACCTCAGCCTGGTCGCACCCTACCTGTGCTATATGCGACAGGACAAGGCCTTCCAGCCTGGCGAGGCGGTGAGCCAGAAGATTATCGGGCACTTTCTCGCCGGCCTGTTCGACGAACTGATCACGGTGGACCCTCATCTGCACCGCGTGCATAAGCTGGCAGAGGCGGTACCGGTGAAACGGGCCGTCGCGCTGAGCGCCGCACAGGCAATGGGTGAATTCCTCGACAGCCGGGCGGGTCGGCCACTGCTGGTAGGGCCTGATGAGGAATCGGAGCAGTGGGTGAAAGTCGCAGCCGCGCCGGCTAATCTGGATTATGTAATCGCGCAGAAAATCAGGCATGGAGACCGGCACGTGGAGATCAGCCTGCCAGCATATGATTATGCCGGGCTGGATGCGGTACTGGTGGATGACGTGGCGAGTAGCGGGCGCACCCTGGCAGAAGCGGCGCGTGCCTTATATGCTGCCGGCGCTCGGCGTGTCGACGCGCTGGTGACCCACGCTATTTTTGCCAGTGATGCACTGGACACGCTCAGGGATGCAGGGGTAAAGCAGGTCTGGAGTTCAGACAGCATAACCCACCCGAGCAATGCCTTCGCCCTGGCCCCCCTGCTCGCAGCATCGATAAACGTCAATAATTAATAAATTGATTGAATGCTATTTATACGACTGTACATCGTGTCGTTAGATGAGCTTATAGACCTGAAGCTAATTTTATGGCTGCTTATAAAATAAGATGATTATAAAACCGCGCCTTATCAGCCTAACATAGTAACAGGTAGTCACTAAAACTGATCAAATCACTTAAGGAGGTGCGTTATGGATATGTCACCCACACTGTTAAGCCAGCTGGTACAACAGAAGGTTCCTTATGTTACCGTTCATCATCGGCCTTCTGTCTCCAGCCTGAACACCGCACACACTGCTCACATACCTGCAAAAAACCTGGTGAAGTCAGTACTGCTACGTGATGAGCAGGGTTATTTGATGGCGCTGGTGCCATCCAATCGCTATGTGTATATCAGCAAGCTCAATGATCTGTTAAATCGCAAGCTGGAACTGGCGAGCGAAGATGAATGCAGGGAACTGTTCAACGACTGTGAATCCGGTGCGATTCCACCGATCGGTACCGCCTATGGCATACAGACCGTCATCGACAAGGACCTGCAGGATTGCAGTGATATTTATATAGAAAGCGGCAACCACGAAGACCTGGTTCACATGAGTGGCAAGGCGTTTCACAAGTTATTGCCAGACTGTTCTTATGTGGATATAACCGTTCAC
>JBFFND010000232.1:0-4522 GCA_041563375.1 Gammaproteobacteria bacterium
CAGGATACATCACCATTACCGGGATACAGGTCGTGACTGGTCTGGTAATTACCTGATGAGGTTCCATAACTCAGTCTGTAAGCATCGATACCCGACAGGCAGGAATTATCCACATTGCGTGTTGGTGATTGCCAGGAAAGGCTCACTGCCTGTGGCACGCTAGCGCTTTCGGTGGTCACCGTAATGGTGCTACTCAGTGACGATTCATTGCCCGCTTCATCCACCGCAGATACCCGGTACTGGTAGGACTGATTCGCTGTCAGACCGGTGTCGCTGTAGCCCGGTGTCGCGGTGGTGGCAAACGCGGTGCTGCTGCCATTTTTGTACAGGCGATAGCCGGTGACGCCGACATTGTCGCTGGCGGCATTCCACATCAGGTCGATCTGGTCACTGCTTACCGTGGTGGAACGCAGGTTGCCCGGCGTGGTCGGTGCGCTGGTGTCCGGTGCTGACAGTGTGTTGACGAGCAGGCTGCTGCTCAGCGCCGATTCGTTACCGGCTTCATCCACCGCAGACACCCGGTACTGGTAGGACTGGTCCGCTGTCAGGCCGCTGTCGTTATAGCCCGGCGTTGTGGTGGTGGCAAACGCTGTGCTGCTACCGTTTTTGTACAGGCGATAACCGGTGACGCCGACATTATCACTTGCAGCATTCCACATCAGGTTGATCTGCTCATGGGTTACCGTGGTGGAGCGCAGGTTGGCAGGTGTTGTCGGTGCGCTGGTGTCAGGCTCTGTCGTTGTGCTGACAGTGAGCAATGAACTGCGTGACGATACATTGCCGGCTGCATCAACTGCAGATACCCGATACAGGTAAGACTGTCCAGCAGTCAGGCCAGTGTCGCTGTAGCTCGTTGTTGTGGTAGTGGCAAATGCGACGTTGCTACCATCTTTGTACAGGCGATAGCCGGTAACGCCAACATTGTCACTGGAGGCATTCCACGCCAGGTTGATCTGGTTACTGGTCACCGTGGTGGAGCGCAGGTTGCTCGGCGTTGTCGGTGCGCTGGTGTCCGCAGTCGCCGGTGTGAGAACGACAAGCGCTGCACTGAGTGGGGATTCATTACCCGCTGCATCGACCGCGCTGATGCGATACTGATAACTTTGTTCGGGGCTCAGGCTGCTATCGGTAAAGGATAAAGCCGACGTGTTGTAAAGTGGCGTCGTGCTGCCATTTTTATATAAGCGGTAACTCATCACTGCAACATTGTCACTGGCCGCATTCCAGGCAAGAGACACAGCATTGCTGCTAATGCTGGTTGCTCGAAGCGCTGAAGGTGTGGTGGGTGCACTGCTATCGATGGGAACAGACGTCGTCACGCTGAGTACCTGGCTTCTGGCCGATTCATTACCAGCGAGATCAACTGCACTAACCGAATATTCATAGCGTCGACCGGATGCCAGGCCTGAATCTGTAAAAGTCAGTGCGGTGGTAGATGTAAACGCAGTGTTACTGCCATCTTTATACAGGCGGTAAGTGTTTACGCCGACATCATCGCTGGATGCATTCCACGAAAATGAAATCGTACTAAGGGTAATATTTGTTGTGCGAATATTATCGGGCTTAGACGGTGGCGTTATATCTATATTGTTGTTGCCCGTATCATCAACAGGGTTATCGACAGTTGGTTCATCGACAGGTGTTGTCTGGCCCGGTACTGGAAATGGCAGTGAGTCGGTTGATTCTCCGGAACATGCCGTTAATGAAAACAAAATAATTATTGCAGATAAAACATGACTCTGCCGATAGCAATACATAGTACGATAACCTCATGAAGATATAATTGTCAGTGGTTCTATTCACTTTGTGATTTTGACTATTTTTATCTACCGTCCTGGTATCGCTTTTTATTGGAAAGATCTATTTATTTCGGCGTATTATGCGAGTTGCTGGGAAAAATAGTTGTGGAGGAAATCTAAGTTTTGCGCTTCAATTGAATGATTTTGTTTTCTTGATAGGTGTCACATTTCAAGGCATAAAGGCTTGTGGAAAAAATTATATTTCCCATGGTATCCGAAAATATCAAACTGCTTCTCATTGGCAGTTATGAGCGACTGAATTAAAGGTGTGAAGTGTCTTGCAAAAATTATATTGGTAGCCTTCGGCTCTATTGATATCCATTGTAATTTGCCTGCTGTAAAAACGTATTTGTATAGAGCGGTGACTAAAAATTTAACAGCAGTAAATAGATGCTGCTTTCCTGTGAATTTTATCCATCGTTAATTTCGCGGCACGTAAACGGGTTGGCGATGGTGCTCGGTGAGGTTCAAATAAAGCCAGTGTTCAATAGCTGTTCAGAGGGTGCTGTTCAACTGGGCCAGGCTCGGCTGCCTGTTTTAAATAGAATTGACGCTAACGCAATGCTCAGCGACAATTGACCGTGATTACGGTTCGATTTGTCACCGCCCTTTAATTAAGAGGATGAGCACGATGAATTCACCACTAAGCCCACTTGATGCAGAGCGGATCAGCTCATTACTGAGCTACGCCATTCTTGCCCCCTCAAGCCACAACACCCAGCCATGGCGTTTCGTGATTGCCGATAGCGCGGTGTCACTCTACGCCGACCGAAGCCGCGCGCTGCCTGCCAATGATCCCTGTGATAGAGAGCTCACGATAAGCTGTGGCTGTGCGCTGATGAATTTGCGGATCGCGGCGGCTCACGCAGGGCTTGAGGCGCATTGCGAGATGACACCGGATGACAGTGATGAGGATTTGCTGGCGCTGGTTTCATTTACGCCGGCGGATGCATCATCCTTGCCCGGGGTGGAGCTGTTTCAATCGATTGAAGACCGCCGAACCTGTCGCAAGCGTTTTGACGCTGATGAGGTGCCGGCCCAGGTGCTTCATGCGCTGGCTGCGGCGGCGGCAGAAGAAGCGTGCTGGCTGGAAGTGATTGAATCGGAACAGAATCGCCAGGCCTGCGTGGCGCTGGTGGCGCAAGGTGATTCGATGCAGTGGTCCAACCCCGGCTGGAGAAGTGAACTCGCCGCCTGGATGCACCCCGGCCGTGAATGTGATGGCCTGACGGTGCCCGGTATTGTTGCGCCGATTGCCCAGGCTGTGGTGCGAACCTTTGACATGGGTGATGGCGTTGCCGCAAAGGACAGGCAGCTGGCCGATGCGTCGCCGGTTCTGGCTGTGCTTGGCAGTGCCGGTGACACCGTGGCTGACTGGCTGGCTGCAGGCCAGGCATTACAAAAGGTTCTACTGACGGCGCATTCCAGGGGGCTGCAGGCCTCCTATCTAAATCAGCCCATACAGATTGAGGCGCTGCGACCTGAGCTGCACAAGCTGTTGAAGCAAAATGGTTTTGCACAGATTCTGCTTAGACTGGGGTTCACGGATGATGAAATTGAAGCAACACCGCGCCGTCCACTTGATGAAGTGGTGGAAGAGGTGATTCATTAACTATGCAATTGTTCGTAAAATCGTCGAGTAAAAATGCCGAGTAAAAATAGCGGGGCATTACAACGGATCGATTGTTGATTGCTGTTTAATCTTTCAGGTGTTACAGGTTTTCCTATGTCTGAAAATATGTCCGATAATAATTTCTGCCGACGTCGTTTCCTGCGCCTGCTTGGCCGGCTGGCGCCTGCGGCGCTGCTATGGCCGGCAGCACATGCCGATGTAAAACAGACGGTGACAGCGAATGCCGCGACAGCGAGTGCTAAACCTCAAGCGGTTATTGGTCTTGCACTGGGGGCCGGTGGCGCGAATGGCCTCGCGCATATCCTGATGCTGGAAGCGCTGGATGAGATGGGGATCAAACCGCAACGCATCACCGGTTCGAGTATCGGTGCCATTATCGGTGCGCTTTACGCGGCCGGCATGAGCGGCAAGCAGATCCGCGAACTGGTGGAGCAGTTTATTATCTCGCCCGGTGAACCACTGCTGCAAAAACTCGTCAGCAAGGATACCCTGCGCTGGGTTGAGTTCATTGAAGTTGAACTGGGCAACGGCGGCATCCTCAGCAGTGAGGGATTTATTGCGTTTTTATATGACACGCTCAAGCCCAGAACATTTGAACAGCTGCAGATACCACTCAAGGTGGTTGCCGCCGATTTATGGAGCCGCGAACAGGTGGTGTTGCAATCCGGTGAACTGCTGCCCGCAATCAAAGCGAGCATGGCCCTGCCCGGAGTATTCCAGCCGGTGGTGCGTAATGAGCGGGTGCTGGTGGATGGCGGCACAGTGAACCCGGTGCCTTATGATTTATTAATGGATGAATGCGATCTGGTGATTGCTATCGATGTCAGTGGCGAGCGCACCCCGCCAGAAGAACCCGCAGCCGATTATTTTTCCACGGTGTTTAACTCGGCCAAGGTGATGCAGCAGGCGATCATGACCGAGAAACTGCGCCACCAGGCGCCTGCCATTTATATCAAACCCCGTATCGTCGATATTCGTGCGCTGGAGTTCTACCGCGCCGAAGACGTCTTCAGCCAGGCCGCGCCTGCCAAACAGGCATTAAAGCAGCAGTTAAGCAAGCTGGTCGCAGGACAGGAGTAAGTGGGCAGGA
>JBFFND010000233.1:0-4519 GCA_041563375.1 Gammaproteobacteria bacterium
ATATATAATAATTCGATTATATTTTTATACGTTATATAGATTAATCCAGGGATCCAAGCCGATTTTAAAATGAAAATAACAATCTAAAACCTTTACTCCAGGGGGTAAAAATGAGAGCAGTAAGCCGGCCTATCGGCCTCGCCTGTCTTTTGCTTGCCAGCAACCCGTGTTTCGCTGATTATCAGTTAAATCTAGAACCGGGTGTTACAAGCTTCAGTCAGGGAGCCTACAATATTCACACAATAGTCATGTGGATCTGCGTCATCATCGGGATTGTGGTTTATGGAGCCATGACCTACTCCATACTAAAGCATCGCAAATCCAATCATTCCACCCCCGCCAGGTTCGACGACAACACCACCATCGAAATTCTCTGGACCGTTATCCCGGTACTAATCCTGATCGCCATTGCCGTCCCTGCCACCAAGGTATTACTCGCCATGGAAGATACCTCCAATTCCGATATGTCAATCAAGGTCACCGGCTATCAGTGGAAATGGCATTACGACTATATCGGTGAAGATGTCAGCTTCTTCAGCAATCTGAGTACGCCGATGGATCAGATCAAAAACAGGCAAGCCAAAGGTGAAAACTACCTGCTGGAAGTGGATAACCATGTGGTGATTCCCACCAATAAAAAGGTGCGCTTCCTGTTCACCTCGAATGATGTAATTCACGCCTGGTGGGTTCCGGCATTCGGTGTGAAAAAAGACGCAATACCCGGTTTTATCAATGAAGGCTGGGCCGAAGTACCTGAACCGGGCATCTATCGTGGCCAGTGCGCCGAGCTGTGTGGCGCCAACCATGGCTATATGCCGATTGTGGTAGAAGCCAAATCCGAGGAAGACTACCTCGCATGGCTGGATGAACAGAAGGCCGCAAAAGCAGCCGCTGAAGCCAGTGCAGAAAAGACCTGGAGCATGGATGAGCTGATGGCTCAGGGCGAAACGGCCTACAACACCAATTGTGGTGCCTGCCATATGCCGACGGGCGAAGGACTGCCCGGTGTGTTCCCTGCCCTCAAGGACAGTCCGGTTGCAACGGGTGACATAACCCGACACATTGAAGTTGTTTTAGACGGTGTTCCCGGCACAGGCATGCAGGCGTTTGGCCCGCAGCTTAATGATGCCGATCTTGCCGCCATAATTACCTACGAGCGTAATGCATGGGGTAATAACACTGGCGATATGGTTCAACCATCCGACATCAAAGCGGCACGCAAATAACGAGAGGACATTATGAACGCTGTAATCGAAGAACATCATGACCACGATCATAAACCGACCGGTATTGGTCGCTGGCTATTCAGCACCAACCACAAAGACATTGGCTCCATGTACCTCTGGTTTGCCTTTGTTATGTTTTTTGTGGGTGGCTCACTTGCACTGGTTATACGTGCCGAACTGTTTCAGCCCGGCTTACAGATTGTAGAGCCCGACTTCTTTAACCAGTTAACCACGCTGCACGGCCTGATTATGGTTTTCGGGGTGATTATGCCGGCCTTTGTCGGCCTGGCTAACTGGCAGCTACCAATGATGATCGGTGCACCGGATATGGCCCTGCCCCGCATGAATAACTGGAGTTTCTGGTTGCTACCAGCCGCCTTCAGTTTACTGCTGGCCAGCCTGGTGATGAGCATTATGGGCATGGGTGCAGCACCGAATTTTGGCTGGACCTTCTATGCACCGCTCTCCACCACCTACGGGCCAAGCAGTACCGACTTTTTCATCTTCTCGGTACATCTGATGGGTATCTCGTCGGTGATGGGCGCGATCAATGTGATTGCTACCATTATGAACATGCGCGCACCCGGCATGAACTACATGAAAATGCCGATCTTTGTCTGGACCTGGTTTATCACCGCCTATTTATTGATAGCTGTTATGCCGGTACTGGCTGGCGCGGTGACCATGATGCTCACCGACCGTCATTTCGGCACCAGCTTCTTTGATGCGGCCGGTGGTGGTGACCCGGTCATGTTCCAGCATATTTTCTGGTTCTTCGGTCACCCCGAGGTGTACATCATGATTCTGCCTGCATTTGGCATTATCTCGCAAATCGTCCCTACCTTTTCACGTAAACCGCTGTTTGGATACAGTTCCATGGTCTACGCCACCGCATCGATTGCCTTCCTGTCATTCATAGTCTGGGCACATCATATGTTTACCACGGGTATGCCGGTAGCGGGCGAACTGTTCTTTATGTATTCCACCATGCTGATTGCAGTACCCACCGGGGTTAAGGTGTTTAACTGGGTCAGCACCATGTGGAAAGGTTCGCTGACATTTGAAACACCGATGTTATTTGCGATTGCCTTTATTTTTCTGTTCACCATGGGTGGATTTACCGGCCTGATGCTGTGCATCGTACCCGCCGACTTCCAGTACCATGACACCTATTTCGTGGTGGCGCATTTCCATTATGTACTGGTGACTGGCGCGGCCTTCTCTATTATGGCCGCTGTGTATTACTGGATACCCAAGTGGACAGGCCATATGTATGACGAAAAACTGGGCAAGCTGCACTTCTGGCTAACCGTTATTTCATCCAATGTGCTGTTCTTCCCTATGCACTTTATCGGTCTTGCAGGTATGCCGCGCCGCATCCCGGACTATGCGTTGCAATTTACCGAGTTTAACCAGATTGCAACTGTCGGTGCATTTGTGTTCGGCTTCTCACAACTTATTTTCCTCTACGTAGTAATTAAATGTGTACGTGGCGGTAAAAAAGCCAGTAGTGAAGTCTGGGAAGGTGCCAGGGGCCTGGAATTTGATTTACCGTCGCCCGCACCTTTCCATAGCCACACAACGCCACCACAGGTGAAGTAAACGGTAAATGGAATAGCGCCATGAACCAGCACCAGAAGTCCACTCAACAACAGGCAGCGCAGCCGGAGAACCGGCTGCTGGTACGCAGATTGCTGCTACTGGTAGTAATGATGTTCGGCTTCGGTTATGCACTGGTGCCACTGTACGACGTGTTTTGTGAGGTTACCGGTCTTAATGGCAAAACCGGTGACCAGGTCGTACTGAATAAACAGCAGCTTGTTGATGAATCACGGCTGGTTAAAGTGGTGTTTCTGGCAAGCCTTAACGACTCCATGCCCTGGCAATTCAAGCCTGAGCAGAGTTCGATAGAGGTGCATCCAGGAAAACCTGCAACCGTCAATTTCATGGCTAAAAACATCTCAGATAGAAACCTGACCGGCCAGGCAGTACCCAGTGTTGCACCGGGTCTGGCAGCGGCTTACTTTCAGAAAACCGAATGCTTCTGTTTTACCCAGCAGGAACTGAAACCCGGTGAAGAAAAAATCATGCCCGTCACCTTTATTGTCGACAGTCAGTTGCCAGAAAAAATGAACGAGCTAATTCTTTCCTATACTTTCTTTATAAGTAAGCAGCAGAATGAGGATTCATCTGCCTCTCTCGCATTATCACTACATCAGGATCAGAAACTATGAGCACAACACATCACGGTGAATATTTCGTTCCAGAACCCAGCAAATGGCCACTGGTTGGTACCATTGCTCTGCTGACCACGGTTATCGGTGCCGTTAACTCGATACATCAGGGATCGATCAACCTGATACTGATCGCCGGTCTGCTAATGGTCGCCTATCTGTTATTTGGCTGGTTCGGCTCGGTTATCCATGAATCCATGGCAGGCAACTACAGTGATCAGGTCGATCGGTCATTTCGACTGGGTATGATGTGGTTTATTTTCTCTGAGGTCATGTTCTTTGCGGCCTTCTTTGGTGCGCTGTTCTATGCACGCACATTCGCCGTGCCCTGGCTTGGGGGAGAAGGTAATAATGCAGCGACGAATGAATTTCTCTGGCCTGCATTTGATGCCGTATGGCCTTTACTCAGCAACCCGAACAACGAAGCCTATCAGGCTCCGGCAACTGCCATGGGGGCGATGGGCTTACCCGCAATCAATACCGCGATACTGCTGACATCCAGCGTAACCGTCACCTGGGCACACCACGCATTGCGCGCAGATAACCGCAAGCACCTGAATATCGGCCTGGCACTGACCGTGCTGCTGGGTATTACCTTCCTGACACTTCAGGTTGAAGAATATATACATGCCTATAACGAACTTGGACTGACCCTGGATTCAGGCATCTACGGCAGCACCTTCTTTATGCTGACCGGATTCCACGGTTTCCATGTCACCATGGGTACACTCATGCTGTTTATTATTCTGCTGCGCTGCCTGAAAGGACATTTTTCATCCAGCAACCATTTCGGCTTCGAAGCGGTTGCATGGTACTGGCACTTTGTAGATGTTGTCTGGCTGGGACTGTTTATCTTTGTTTACTGGTTATAAACACTAGCAACTACAGGCCATGGGGTTGAATCAATCCTGTGGCCTGTCCAACCAGCAACAGTACAAAAATAAACACCGACAATCCAATGCGCCAGGTCAGTGATTTCACCAGCTTGTCTGAATTCCCTTTATGACTCACCAGATGGTACAGTGCAGTTCCCAGGCTCAGGATAACGATGAGCAACAG
>JBFFND010000234.1:0-4519 GCA_041563375.1 Gammaproteobacteria bacterium
CTTGCCGAAAATGCTTTCTACGCAGGGGCAAAATCACAGGGATGTGATTTTGAGTGCTGATGTGCCTGGACGGCACTCCAGCACGACCCGGCAACGAAGCTAATACCATCAATAAACTAATAAAAACCAGGGACCTGCTCATAGCATTTTCGGGAACCCGCGCTTTTTGCGGGCAAGTGACCGGGAACGGCATTTTCTTGCTTACTTCTTTTTTGCTGGAGAAAAAGAAGTGAGTCGCCAGAAAGGCGAAACAGCACAGCTCAGCATGCCATGAA
This sequence comes from Gammaproteobacteria bacterium, assembly GCA_041563375.1. Taxonomy (GTDB): domain Bacteria; phylum Pseudomonadota; class Gammaproteobacteria; order SZUA-229; family SZUA-229; genus SZUA-229. The sequence goes on from JBFFND010000234.1 coordinate 276, forward strand.
GGTAAATAATAAATAACACATTAAGGCTGATTAAACAGAGTGTTTTTAATGCAGATCATGCTGCATGGCAGTCGGTGGATCCGCTTCGCTTGATACCACCCTACAACAACCTCACCCGCAAGATAAAACAGGCGAAGTCGCTTTACTGATTAATATCCCGTTTGAATTCCACATTACTACCCGGTATCTGCAGGTACCTTAGTACCGTACCGGTTTTTTTATAACCGTGACGGGTGAACAGATCGGTCAGATTAATACCAATGCCGAGATACAGATTCCGCTGCCGGGTTTCTGTTGCATCATCAAAACCACGGGTGTAATAACCCAGTTGCAGTTCAATGTGACGCAACCAGCTATCCTGTAGTGAATCAAAGCCGTTAAGTTTGAGTGCAAACAGGTATTTCGAGTTTTCATAATCGGTGACAAAATCGTTGTCATTGGGATGCAGGCCATACTCCCAGCGAAAATCAAGCTTGCGTGCCAGTGCAGGTGATTTATACAGATAATACCCCAGCAAGGCACCTGCACTGTTGGCGATAAAATCCTCCCTGGAAAAGCCGTAATCACTAAATGCATCCCCCAGTTCCATATAACCAAGAATGGCCAGCGATGACAAAGCACCATAGAACGCGGCATCCTGTTGATTAAAACACCAGTACTGATACAGGCTGGACAGGCCATGGGCCACCACATAACTGGTGTACATATGCCCCAGCTTATCTGCACCACCGCTATCAGTGTCATTGCCAAACCAGCCTTCCGATGTTGATTTGGGTGAGTTGCTGAAATAATCCCAGTTGACCACACCCCAGACGGTCACCACACCAACACCGATTAAATTCACCCGCAGCAGATCCTGCTTTTGCTGCGACCAGGATGGGGTCTGTGTACAGTCACTCGTTGCCGCATGGCCTGCCGCCGGCACTGCCAGACAGAGAATCAATAGCCACCAGAATCGATTAAAGTTAAGCATTTTTATTGCCGTAGTTTCGCGTTATGCTGAACATTATGAACTGCAGGATACGAGAACCCAACTGTTTATTAACTGCCCGAATACCGAATGGTGCAGTATATTCGCTGTTGTGCACAGCACTGACGTCCTTGTGGTTGAACCAGTTGTACAAGCTGTTTTCTGTGTGCATTAATACATTTCTGGCACTTTCCCTGCTAATCACAATACCCGCAGCTGCGGACAACCGACAGGACCCATCTCAGCCTTCAACTCAGCCGTTTTTCGATACCCACCTGCACTACAATACTGCAGATACACGGCTTTTATCGGCAGCAGATATTGTCTCGCGTTTGCAGCAAAACGGCGTGACCTATGCTGCAGTTACCAGCACACCGACTGAACACGTCCTTGCACTCTACCAGCTGGCCCCGCAGCAGATTATTCCACTACTGGGCGTGTACCGCAGTCCGGCGGATAAAATCAGCTGGGTAAACGATACACAACTACCGGCACGACTGGCAACACAACTCAAACAGGGCCACTGGCGCGGCATAGGTGAGCTGCATATTTTTGCCGAAAGTCGCCACAGCCCGGTTTTCAACCGGATTATCCAGCTTGCGCGCGAGCATCAACTGCCATTGATGATTCACGGCGACCCGGCGGTGATTGATACAGTATATCAAATCGCATCCGATATTACGGTGATCTGGGCCCATGGTGGCACCTTTGCCTACCCTGATTTGCTCGCCGATTACCTGCAACGTTACCCGGCTTTAATGGTTGATTTATCGGTACGCGATTCACGCATTGCGCCACAGGGCCAACTGGATGATGACTGGTATCAGCTGTTTATCCGTCACCCAGGGCGATTTCTGCTGGGCGTTGACACCTATGCAACGGGGCGATGGCAAAACTACGCCAGCGCCCTGGCAAAGATTCACCACTGGCTGGGCCAGTTACCCGATGAGGTGGCCCACCAGATGGCGTATGAAAATGCTATAAAGGTCTATCCGATAGAAAAATCGCAACCGTAATAACAGTAACCACTACTGACGCTACGCATTGTTCCAGCTCCGTTTGTACAGGAAAAACTATGATTGAATCACTCAGCACAGTTTCTGAAAAATCCGGTCTACCGCCCGGCTCATTAATTCATGTCGGTGATGTACTGCAACCTGTCAGCCGGATCAGCGTGATGGACTTTGGCACAGGCCATCTGGAAGAACCACAGATTGCTACCATTAATGAACTGGAGCACTACAAACAGACTGACAGCATCACCTGGGTAATGATAGAAGGCCTGGCCGACGTCAATATTATCGAACGCATCGGCCAGCTGTTCGGCATCCACCAGCTGGTACTGGAAGATATTCTTAACACCCATCAGCGTGCCAGGTTCGAAGAGTTCGATGACCACCTATATATCGTACTCAAGTGCCTGCTGCCGGAAACGGATGATTTTGATGTGCGTTATGAACAGGTCAGCCTGCTGGTACTGGATAATTTTGTCTTTACCTTTAAGGAAAAACAGGACGAGCTGTTCTATCCACTACAGCAGCGGGTGCGCAACCCGAAAAGCCGACTGCGCAGCATGGGTACCGATTACCTGACTTATGCCATTCTGGACCTTATTGTCGACCAGAACTTTGTGCTGATTGATTCACTGGATGATGTAATCAATGAACTCGAGGACCAGCTGCTACTGGCAGAGCCCACCAGCGAAATACTTAATACCATCCAGAAACTGAAGCGGGAGGTAATCAGTATTCGCCGGCATATTTCTCCCTTGCGGGAAATGATTGCGAGCATGTTACGCAGCGAATCCCCGTTGATTAATGAAAAAACACATATTTATTTACGCGACGTCTATGACCACAGCATTCGTGTAATCGAGTCGATCGAATACTATCGTGAAATTCTCACCGGCCTACTTGATATTTATATTTCAAATATCAGTAACAAAATGAATGAAGTAATGAAAGTACTGACCGTGTTTGCCTCAATTTTTATTCCATTAACCTTCCTTGCTGGCATCTACGGCATGAATTTTGAGTACATGCCGGAACTGAAATGGAAATGGGCCTACCCTGTACTATGGCTTGCGTTTATTCTTATTCCGCTGGTACTGATTGTATATTTCAAACGTCGCAAATGGTTATAGGGTAATTAATCGTCCAGCTTAACCGGTGAAATAAAACCGGGCGGTTTCACCGCCAGCACTGAACATTTCAATTCATTCAGAATGGTCTCTGCGGTATTACCCATAATCAATCCACTGATCCCGGTGCGCGCCACCGTGCCCATCACCACCAGATCTGCATTAATCTCTTCAGCAAACTCGGGAAGTTTTTTACGTGGCGCACCTTTAAGCAAAACACTTTGTACCATATTGCTGGCCAGTTTCGAGTTATTTCCACTCACCCCGGACTCGGTCATCAGCTCATGCATATTGGCCTGGTAACGCCGGTTAACTGAATCGACATAGCTATCGACACTTCCTTCTGAAGGTGTCACCACACCGGCACGCATAAAGTCTTCGGCGATTGCTTCCCACGCGCTCACCACATACAGCTCGGCCTGTTCATATTCAGCCACCGCCGCCGCGATATCCAGGGAGTGACGATTCAGGTCCCGGCGCGTTGTCATTTCAGCTTCAGGATAAAAATCATTCACATCCACTGCTGCCAGTATGCGCCTGTGTTTGCGCGAAGCTGTATCCTTGAGCAACCACAAGGGAGCCGGACACTTGCGCAGCAGGTGCATATCCAGGCTTCCAAACAGGCTTTGCAAGCGGCTTTTGTTATCTGCCACTTTAATCACCAGGTCATGCTGGTAACGCAATACTTCGTAAATAATACTGATAAATGCGGTACCGGTAAGTACTTTCTGTTGAATGGCTGGCGAACCATCGAATGATGCAACCATCTCTTTCAGATACTGCCGCCGTTCTGCAATAAGACTGTTGATGATTTTTTCGCCGGAGATAAAATCATCCTGCACTTCCAGTTTCTGCGGCAAATCCTCTATCACACTCACCAGCGTCAACTCGGCCTGCTGTACTTCAGCCACAGTCATCGCATGCTGCAACGCCTGTTTACTTGCCTCGTCAGTACTGACCACGCAGAGAATGTTTTTAAATGTATACATCGCGTTTACCCTTGTTTTTACTGTCGGCAGCTCTGCCATGATCGCAGCAGTTTTTACACCTGCTTTACAGGATCAACTCTAATTAACCACCGCACTGTTTTTTTTATCCAGCCTTCTGCGCAATAGATATTTTTCCAGCTCCACC
>JBFFND010000235.1:0-4516 GCA_041563375.1 Gammaproteobacteria bacterium
CACAAGATTCGCCGTAACGGTGAAAGCTGGATCAGTTTTGAAGTGCATCCATTGCAGGGTGATCGGCGCACGGTGATCCGCTGCGAACAGCCTATTCTTGACAAGCGAGTTGTGAAAAGTTCCAGTGGTATCGCTGAAACCCGCTATGTTGTCGCCGCCAAAATTAAAGTAGGTGATGAGGCCTGGGATATTGAAATTACCCTGGCAAACCGGGATTCCATGGGTTACCGCATGTTGCTGGGCCGTGAAGCCATGAGTGGCCGCATGCTGGTAGACCCGTCATTGAGTTTCTGTCTGGGCGAAATGCCCAAAAAGAAACTGGACGATTATTACGGTACAAAGAAGAACCAGCGCAGTGGTTTACGTATCGGCCTGCTGGCCAGTAATCAGGATTTATACAGTAATCAGCGCATACTTGAGGCCGGTGAGGAGCGTGGTCACGAGATGGTGTTTCTGAATATCAAACAGTGTTATATGAAACTGGATGCCCATGAACCGGAAGCGCATTACAGGGGGGGTAAGGTGCTGGGTGAACTGGATGCAGTGATTACCCGTATCCGCCCCAGCATGACGTTTTACGGTTGCGCTCTGGCACGACAGTTTGAGAGCATGGGTGTCTACACCATAAATACCTCGGCTGCCGTAACCCAGTCACGGGATAAACTGTTTTCATTACAGTTGTTGTTAAAAAATGGCGTGAGTATTCCCACCAGTGGCTTTGCCAATTCACCCATGGATACCAATGACCTGATCGATATGGTGGGTGGCGCGCCGCTGATTGTTAAATTACTTGAAGGCACACAGGGCAGGGGTGTGGTTCTCGCAGAAACCAAAAAAGCGGCGGAAAGTGTGATTAATGCCTTTAAAACCCTGAATGCTAATCTGCTGGTACAGGAATTCATCAAGGAAGCTGATGGCAAGGATTTACGCTGTTTTGTTATTGATGGAAAAGTGGTCGCATCAATTCAGCGCACAGCGGCTCCAGGCGAGTTTCGTGCGAATATTCATCAGGGTGGTTCCGCATCCATAGTTAAAATTACGCCAAAGGAAAGGTCACTGGCGATCAAGGCAGCAAAGACACTGGGCTTGAAAGTGGCCGGTGTGGATATTATCCGTTCGCAGAATGGGCCGTTATTGCTTGAGGTTAATTCGTCTCCGGGACTTGAAGGCATTGAAACCGCAACCGGTAAGGATATCGCGGGAATGATGATCGCTGCGATTGAGAAAAAATTACGCTGGAAACGTGAACTGGGTGCAAATAGAAAATATGAAGATGAAATCTGACGTCAGGCGTAGATAAAAACAGTGCAGATACCTGGCTGCGGCTACAGGTGTCAATAATTACAGGATAAGTTCGGTATGAAGAAGTATATAGAAAGCACCGCCAAAGCATTAATGGGCGTCTCTTTCAAAGAACTGGATGATAGTGAAAAAGAGGTTATTGAAAGTATTGCCGATGGTGAGTCTATTGTTGAAGACGTAAATCTGACATTCAATGAGCAACTCACATTCGGTCAGCGCTTATCCGATAAAATTTCAGAATTCGGTGGTTCCTGGACATTTATTATTGTATTTCTTCTGGTGCTGATTTCATGGATGGTACTTAACTCCTACTATCTAGCGGCAGAAGCGAAGGCCTTCGATCCTTTTCCCTATATTTTACTTAACCTCGTATTATCGACCATTGCTGCCTTGCAGGCACCTATTATTATGATGTCACAGAACCGTCAGTCAGCCAAAGACCGTCTGGACATTACCGAAAATTACAAGGTCAGTTTAAAAACTGATCTGGAAATAATGCTGCTTCACAAAAAGCTCGATGAACTGACCCAGCTTGTTGAAAAACAATCCGGCTCTTGCGGAAAATAGGCTATGCAGGAATTACAGGCAGTACTCAGTGGATTTGTTAACATATTGCTGCAATATAAGGTTAATATTGCTATCACCCTGTTGATTATTGTCGCCAACAGTTTATTGGTAAAAGGCCTGATTCCGATTGTTCGGCGTTATACTCGTAGCAGTCGGCTCAAGCCAAACTCGCTTGAAAAAGCAAGAATTTCAATCCGTACAGTAACAAACATTATATCCATTGTATTGATATTGTTCGTCTGGGGGTTTGACTTTAATGGTTTAATGACCATGTCAGTCGGTTTGATTGCGCTGCTGGGCGTATCCCTGTTTGCCAGCTGGTCGATCCTCAGTAATGTTACTGCGTTCTTTGTGTTAGTGTTTCATGAATCTTACAAACGAGGTAATTTTATCCGTGTGATCGCTGGCGACAATTATCTTGAAGGTTATATATCGGAAATCAACCTGTTTAATACCAAGCTGATTACCGAGGAAAAAGAAGTGATTGTATATCCAAATATTCAGTTGATATCGAATCCGGCATTGATTAACCCACGAACACGTTATAAAGTGATTGGAAAAATATCCGCGTTTGAGACAGAAGGTGAAAGCAGAAAACCTTCTTAGTAAATAGCCAGCTTTTATGTAATTGTGATGTTGCATATGGTTGTCTAATATTTAACTGGAGATGAGTTCTCAATATGGGTTTTCGTAGCCGAATGCCCATATATGTGGAAATATCATCTGCCTGATACGTCTGCGTTCGCACTCGTTCCTGTCATGTGTTAAATTTTATCTGTCAGTCCTGGCTTGTGATAGCTGTTATCGGACAATCTGGTCCTTGTTCCACAGTTATGGTATGTAAAGTGATGGCTGGTGGTTCTATAAAGTCTGTCGAATACTGTATAGATAACTTTTGCTCAGGTGACAGTGATAGCACTGTTCCAGTATCAATAGTCAGCCTTATTTTTTTACCGTTGCGGTTGGTGTAAAGGCGGCAACGCTGTTCAAAGGAAAAGAATAATGATTACATCTTTTATATTCTTTTTATTGCTGTTTACCTTGATAGGTATTGCTTCTGCATTTCAAAGTCAGGGCACCAAGGAAGATTATTACCTGGCCAGTGGCACGGTCAAACCCTGGCTCGTAGGCCTGTCGGCTGTAGCCACCAATAACAGTGGTTATATGTTTATCGGGGTGATTGGCTATACCTATGTCACCGGGCTGGCCTCCATATGGCTTATGATTGGCTGGATAGCCGGCGATTTTCTTGCCTCATTGTATATTCATGCACGCCTGCGAAAAGCTACTGAAGAATCTGGCGAAGTCAGTTATGCGGGTGTGCTGAGCCACTGGCAGGGCGGCGATGGTATGAATCTGCAACGTGTGATAGGCCTGCTTTCGTTGGTGTTTTTGTTAACTTATGCCAGTGCGCAACTGGTCGCGGGAAGTAAAGCCCTGCATGTGCTGTTTGACTGGCCGTTATGGTCCGGTGCGGTGATGGGTGCGATACTGGTTGCGGCATACTGTTTTTCCGGTGGTATTCGCGCCTCCATCTGGACGGATGCTGCACAGTCAGTGGTGATGATACTCGCCATGTTCGTCATGTTGTGGGTCGCGACGCAGTCGCTGGGTGGCATTGACGCCACTCTTACGCAAATGCACCAGGTAGATGGTTTCATGGACTGGTATCCCAGGGATCTGGCCCTGCCTGGCATTGCCGGTGGTGTTTTATTTGCGGTGAGCTGGCTGTTTGCCGGGCTATCAGTGATTGGTCAGCCTCACATTATGGTGCGCTTTATGACCCTGAATGACACGGGAAATATGCGCCGTGCAAAGATGTGGTATTACATGTGGTTTATACTATTTTACAGTTGCGCGACCGGCGTGGGCATGTTGTCGCGTGTTTATCTGAGTGACACAGGTTCATTTGATGCTGAGCTCGCCCTGCCAACCATGGCGCTGGAATTACTGCCACCTGTACTGGTGGGGTTGGTACTCGCGGGGATTTTTGCCGCCACTATGTCCACCGCTGATTCACTGATCCTGAGCTGTTCTTCCGCGATAACCCACGATTTATTGCCACATAAAGTTGAAAAAACGCTGCTATTAAAACTGGCAACCATCGGTATTACCGCTGCCGCACTTGGACTTGCGCTGATGAATAACCAGAGTGTATTTAATATGGTGATTATGGCCTGGTCCGGCCTGGCTAGCGCCTTTGCACCATTATTAATTGTGCTTGCGCTGGGGGCGCGACCCAGTGAACGCTTGAGTATTGTCGCGGTGTTTACTGGTTTTATTACCGCGCTGTTATGGCGAATGGCAGATTTAAGCAGTTCGGTATATGAAGGCCTGCCCGGTATATTTGTCGGTTTACTGGTGTTTACGCTGGCGTTGCAATTTAAAAAGCTAAACAGAGTGGCCTGATTTTTTAATACAGGATTTACTGTGTGCAAATCTTTCGTTGGATGGATAAAGCACAGTGGTCCACCGGCTACCATGATGTGTGATGAGGTTTAAAAGTATTCTGTGCAGATTAGCTTTAATGTTATGAGTTGAAACCACATTCACTAGCTACTGAACTGTACTATTTCGCCTCTCTGGCGACTTCCTTTTCTGTCTGCAGCAACAGAAAAGGAAGCAAAAGAGTGCCGTTCCCGGTCAC
>JBFFND010000236.1:0-4494 GCA_041563375.1 Gammaproteobacteria bacterium
CTATGTCGAGTCGCTGTCGGCCTACGCAAGGCAATTCTTGAACCAAGCCGAGAAGCCAGAGGTCGAGTCGATCGACGGCCTGTCGCCAGCGATCTCGATCGAGCAGAAAACCACTTCCCACAACCCCCGCTCCACCGTGGGCACGGTGACTGAAATCTACGACTATCTGCGCCTGCTGTATGCCCGCGCCGGTACCCCGCGCTGCCCGGAGCACGATAGCCCGCTGGCGGCACAGACCATTTCGCAGATGGTGGACCATGTACTGGAACTGCCACAGGACAGCAAGATGATGCTGCTTGCACCGATTGTGCAGGATCGCAAGGGTGAGCACCGCGAGCGCCTGGAAGAGATGAAACGCCAGGGCTTTATTCGCGCCCGCATCGACGGCAAGATTGTCGAGCTGGATGACGTACCGGAACTGGAAAAGAACATCAAGCACACCATAGAAGTGGTGGTGGACCGTTTCAAGGTGCGGAATGACCTGGCACAACGCCTGGCGGAGTCGTTTGAGACCGCCACCAACCTCACCGGCGGCATTGCCCGGGTGGCCTATATGGACCAGGAGCTGCCGGACCTGGTGTTTTCCTCACGTTTTGCCTGCCCCCTGTGCGGCTACAGCCTGAGCGAGCTGGAGCCCCGCCTGTTTTCCTTTAATAACCCTGCCGGGGCCTGCAGCGAATGTGATGGCCTGGGGCAGATTCAGCACATAGACCCGGAGCTGGTGGTGAGCAACCCCACCCTGAGCCTGCCCGGTGGTGCGGTGCGCGGCTGGGACAGGCGCAATGCCTGGTATAACGGCATGCTGGAAAACCTGGAACAGCATTACGGCTTTGACCTGGACTCACCGTTTAATGAGCTGCCGGAGAATATCCAGCAGATTATCCTCTTCGGCAGCGGCGATGAAGAGATCGAGTTCAGCTTTCCCTCCGCCAGGGGTGGGCTGAAAACCCGCGTGCACCCATTCGAGGGCATTATCCCCAATATGCAGCGCCGCTTCCGTGAAACCGAATCCCCCGCGGTGCGCGAGGAGATGACCAAGTATTTCACTGACCAACCCTGCCCCAGCTGCCATGGCACACGCCTGGGGGCCTCCGCGCGACATGTGTTTATTGCCGAGAAAAGCCTGCCAGAGATCACCAACCTGTCCATCATCGACTGTCTGGGATTCTTTCAGCAACTGAACCTGCAGGGACACAAAGGCGAGATTGCCGACAAGATCGTCAAGGAGATTTCCTCACGCCTGCAGTTCCTGGTGAATGTTGGCCTGAACTACCTGTCACTGGATCGCAGCTCCGACACCCTGTCCGGCGGCGAAGCCCAGCGCATTCGCCTGGCCAGCCAGATAGGCGCCGGGCTGGTTGGGGTAATGTACATTCTGGACGAGCCATCCATTGGCCTGCACCAGCGGGATAATGACCGCCTGCTCTCCACCCTGACCCATCTGCGGGATCTGGGTAATACGGTGATTGTGGTAGAACACGACGAGGATGCCATTCTCAGTGCCGACCATGTGATTGATATCGGCCCGGGTGCAGGCGTACATGGCGGTCATGTGGTGGCATCCGGCACGCCGCAGCAGGTTATGCAGAACAGCGAATCGCTCACCGGCCAGTACCTGAGCGGCAAACGGGAAATCAGTATTCCCGCAGAGCGCGTGCCCCATTCCGGCAAGAGCCTGGTACTGCGAGGCGCCAGCAGCAATAACCTGAAGCAGGTGGACGTGGAAATCCCGCTGGGCCTGATGACCTGTGTCACCGGTGTTTCCGGTTCCGGCAAATCGACGCTGATTAACGACACCCTGTATAAACTACTGGCAAAGGAAATCAATGGCTCATCGGTGATTCCCGCCGCCTACAGCAGTTATGAAGGCCTGGATCAGTTCGACAAGGTGGTGGATATAGATCAGGCGCCGATCGGCCGCACACCACGCTCTAATCCTGCCACCTATACCGGGCTGTTTACCCCGATTCGTGAACTGTTTGCCGGCACCCAGGAAGCCCGAGCCCGCGGCTACAAGCCGGGGCGCTTCAGTTTCAATGTCAAGGGCGGTCGCTGTGAAGCCTGCCAGGGCGACGGCGTGATCAAGGTGGAAATGCACTTCCTGCCGGACATCTATGTCCCCTGCGATGTGTGCGCGGGCAAGCGCTATAACCGCGAAACCCTGGATATCAAATACAAGGGCAAGAGCATCCATGAAGTGCTGGAAATGACCATTGAAGATGCGCTGGGCTTCTTCCAGGCGGTACCGGTAATACAACGCAAGCTGCAGACCCTGGTCGATGTCGGCCTCTCCTATATCACCCTGGGACAACGGGCCACGACGCTTTCCGGCGGTGAGGCCCAGCGCATCAAGCTGGCGCGTGAGTTATCCAAGCGGGATACGGGCAGCACCGTTTATATACTCGATGAACCTACCACCGGCCTGCATTTCCATGATGTGGAGCAGTTACTGCAGGTACTGATTCGCCTGCGCGATCATGGCAATACGATTATTATTATCGAACACAACCTGGATATTATTAAAACCGCCGACTGGATTATCGACCTTGGCCCCGAGGGTGGTTCCGGCGGTGGCGAAATTATTGCCCAGGGCACGCCGGAGACGGTCGCAGACAACCCGGCATCCTTTACCGGGCAGTATCTGAAACCGATGCTGGAGAAACACGCAGCGCGCAGCAAGCAGTAATCCACGGCAACGCACTGTGCACGGGCAACAGCAAACGGGAGGATTATTTATGCAGATCAAAGCCGGCTTAACGCTCAGTCTAATGGCGCTGCTGCTCAATGCCTGCACCCTGCCTACGTCCACTGACCCCGACTCATTTCTGTACTCGGTGCCAGTTGGATCGGTGCTGGAGCTGAATCAGGATTTTCCGATTAAGGCTCACACCGCACGCACCTATATGCAGTCTGGCAGGATTGTTCAGGAGAGCGAGCTGAATATCTACTATCCACACTGCAGTCTGCTCACCAATACGCTACAGGATTACGATCGCATTATTAAGCCGACGCGGTTTGAGATTTACCGCGTGGTGGATGATGAGGAACACGCACAGCGTTACCAGCAGTATGCAGCACGCCTGTTCGGCTTTGACAGTGATGGGCCAACGATTATCGGCCAGTCCAGCTATTATTACCTGCGCTCGGCAGATGAACCGGATGTGCGCAGTCTTATCTGCATACAGTGGGGCAGCCCGGAGTCAGTCGAATACCTGAGCATTAACCAGGTACGTGCTGTGCTGGGCAATGTGTTCAGCCTGCATATAAAGCCGTAAAAAACCATATTCTACAGGCGTAAAAAAGCCGGACTAGATCCGGCTTTTTATCTGTATTTTTGAAGCTGATTTTGTCGTACTGAATCTGCTTCAATTATGCTGCTACTTACTCGACTTCAACCGCTGCTTCCGTCATTTCAGGACGGTCAACCAGCTCAACATAAGCCATAGGTGCTGCGTCGCCTGCACGGAAACCGCACTTCATAATACGCAGGTATCCACCTGGACGATCTTTGTAGCGTGGTGCCAGTTCAGAGAAAAGCTTACCCACCATGTCCTTATCACGCATTCTGTTGAATGCCAGACGACGTGATGCAACGCTGTCTTCTTTAGCCAGAGTAATAAGTGGTTCAGCCACACGACGCAGCTCTTTGGCTTTTGGCAGAGTGGTTTTGATCAACTCATGCTTGAACAAAGAGTTAGCCATATTCTGGAACATAGCCTTACGGTGGCTGCTGTTACGATTTAGTTGACGACCTGATTTACGATGACGCATGTTCTTTTACCTTAAACAGATTCTGCTTATTAAACAGCCGAGCCTAGCTCGCCTGTTTCTCACGAATAGACGCAGGTGGCCAGTTATCAAGGCGCGCACCCAGTGACAGGCCATGAGACGCCAGCACGTCTTTAATTTCAGTTAGGGACTTCTTGCCCAGGTTTGGTGTTTTAAGCAATTCAACTTCAGTGCGCTGAATTAGGTCACCAATGTAGTAGATATTTTCTGCCTTCAGACAGTTCGCTGAACGTACTGTCAGCTCAAGATCATCTACCGGACGCAACAGAATAGGATCAATTTCATCTTCTTCGACTTGCGCTTCTGACTCTTCGATGCTTTGCAGGTTAACGAAGGCTGCCAGTTGTTTCTGTAACACAGTCGCTGCAGTGCGGATGGTTTCTTCCGGATCTACAGTACCGTTGGTTTCAACATCCAGAATCAGCTTATCAAGGTTAGTACGCTGTTCTACACGTGCACTTTCAACCGTGTAGGCTACACGCTGGATAGGGCTGAATGATGCATCAATCGCCAACGCACCTACTGTAGTGGTTTCTGATGTCTCAGATTTACGTACAGTCGCAGGCTGATAGCCACGGCCAGTTGCAATCTTTAAAGTCATGTTCAGATCAACATTACCGGTGATATTGGCAATAACGTGATCAGGATTAACAATTTCTATATCGTGATCAGTTGCAATATCCGCTGCAGTTACAACACCAGGGC